>CALXJG010000022.1 GCA_944388565.1 uncultured Clostridia bacterium | reverse complement strand
ATATTAGTATTAGTAATAGTAGTAATTTTACCATTTTGCAATATATATGTTGGAGCTGCACCAATTTTTATAAACTCGGCTTCTGCATTTTTTAAATTTACAATAAATGCATCTAAAGTAGAGAATTTTGTATCATCACCTTTTAACTTTAAAACACTATTTATTATCTCTACAGCTTTATCTTCTTCAAAACCACTTTCCAGTAATTTTTCTAATATGTTAATTACAGCTTTAGAACCTTTTGAAGCGGTATTTCCTGAGCCTGCCCCATCACTAATAACGCTAAGATTTTTTAAATCTTGTAATTCCATTGTTAAATATGAGTCTCCAGATACATCTTCTCCAGCTTTATTATCAGTAACTATACAATTTTGCAACTCATAATCTGGAACTGAAACCAATTTTATTCTTGATTTTTCTTTTTTACTACTATTTAATATTAATTTAATAATTACATTTTGTTCTAATATATCAGATGCAAGAGATATTATCTCTTTTTTCTGCTTTTCTATATTAGTTAATATATCAGTTACAAATGTATATTCAACATTATCTCCTTCTTGTATAAATTCATCTTCATATACTATATAGCCGTAAAATTTTAATTCATCTCTTAATTTCATATGTATTTTATTATCAATAACAGGTACATTTTTCACATTATTTGATACATTTGAAAGAATTTTTGCAACTTCTTTGTATTGACTAGATAATTTTTTAGAATTTTCACTTTCTTTTTTCTTTAAAATTCTAGTAATCTTTATTCCATTATATACTTCATATATATTTTGTATAATATTTTTTGAAAACTCACAGTCTTCTTTAAATACATTTGGATTTATTATTTCATTATTTTCCAATTTATCAACAATATAGTCAACTGTTAGATTCAAGTTTTGTTCACTTATACACTCACGTCTATCTTTACAACCTATACATGAATTTTCTATATAATCGATAATATATTTTTTAATAATCTCTCTTGTTTCTTTTTCTTCTTCAGGAGTCGTTTCAAGTTCAATTTTAGATAATGTATCAAATACATTACTAATAGCACCTATTTTGTTTTTTGCATCACTTGCACTATCAAGCATATTCTCATAAGGTGCGTCTAAAGTTGTATTTTGATTAAATAATTTATCAAGTTTTAATTCAAGTTTTTTTGGCATAAATAACAAGCTTAAAGAAGCAATAAGCATTTCACTTACTCTCATATATATGTCAGCAAAATCATTAGTATAATATGATAAACATATATTACCTATTATAAATGCTATGATAACACTAATTTTACCAAATTTTTTAAATACTCCAGCTATAAGCCCACTAACTGCTAAAGATATAACATAGCTTATAGGAGCATTTGTTATACAACTTAAAAATAATCCAGATATAAGACCTGCACAACAAGCAGCTACACCATTATTTCTCCAACCATATATTAATATAATAATAAGTACCAATATGTTAGAGATAGAATATCCAAATACAATTATATTACTAAATACTGTACAAGCAAGCGAAAGTACTACAACCATAGCTATACTTTCTTCTTTTGAATACAAATATCCTTTATTTACATTAATTAATACATAACACCCTACTACAAATATAAAATACAAAATTGATACTATAAGTACATTTCCAATATTTGCAAATAAATTAGTAAAAAATGTATTATTTATAAAACTAAATAATATATCTACTGCAACAAAAGAAATTATAAATTTAATAAATACACTAAATTTTTTACTTATTCCCTCAATATTGATTAAAGCAGTAATTAAAGTAAATACGATGAAAAAAGCAAGTATATTTGCTATTTCCATTAAACTTGTCCCACCAACGAACATTGAAATACCTGATGAAATAAGTATTAAAATCAGTGGTACATTAAACACACTAGCAACTCCAAATAATACAAATGTAAATGGAGTAAAATCTGTTATAAATGTTTGATTTGAAAGTAATATAGTAAGTAAAACAAAAAGAATACTTTTAAACGATACTTTTCTTTTTATTCCATCTATAAAACTTTCTATTTTTTGTGAATTAGCTTCGCTAAAATACTTATTGTAAACCATAATATATACACCTCTTTTGTTCCTTTTATTACCATATATTTTACATCATTCTATGCTCAATTTTTGTCATATTTTATAGCAAACACAATTTTTTATTAAATATACATCAAAACAGCTAAAAAAGCCATTTTGATGTATACTTTGTATTTTATTTAGCTTCTACAACTTTTTCTTTTTTGCTAGGTCTTCCTCTTCTTCTTTTTTCTTTTACTTCTTCTACTTCAACTTTTTTCTTTGGTCTACCTACTTTTCTTATAGTTTTAGTTATACCAATTCTTACTTTATCTATAGCGTTTTCACTTTTTTCTTCTTCGTCATTATCACTTTCATCTAAATCTATTTTTTCAATTATATTTTCTTCTTCAATAACTTCTTCATCTTGTCCAAGTTCTGATTTGATTTTTTCTTTAACTATATCTGATTTAGTAAGCTCTAAAGCTCTTTGTAATATAAATTTATTTAAAGCTTCTTCATCTTCACCTGCAGCAAGTTTTGAATATTCTAAATATTCGTCTTCAGTTTTTATTGCTCTATGTACATCATTAACCATAGTTTTTATTTTTAAATCATATATTTCTTTATACATTTTTATATAATCTTGTATAGCAATAATATCTTTTTCTAAACTTTCATCATAAATATTTTGTAATTTTTCAAATATTTTATCTATAATTTTAAAATATCTATATGAATTTTTACAAATATTTATAATTAAATTATATTCATATAAATGTTTATCAATATCAGATTCAATACCATTTATCATTGTTTCAATAACAAACTCTATTAATTCTCTCTCATCGGTTGGAAGTTTAGATATATCATAATTATCATTTATATAACCAACATATTCATCTACACAAGTAAATAGCTCTTTATAATCCTCATCAGTATACTCTTCTGTTTGAATTTTTACATCTAAATCTTCTGCTATTTTTATAACTTTGTTATATCTTTGTGCCTTTCCTTCGTCTTTTATATTTTGTTTTACAGCGTCTATAGCTGAAGAGATTGAAAGTAAATTAAATTTAACTTCTTCTCTTGATTTAAATTTTGCTTTTGTTATTCTATCATATTCCATCTCAAGGAATATTTTTTGTAATTCATATCTATCTGTTTTTTCAGTAGAATTTATTTTTTCAATAATTTCTGGTGAGTATGAAATTTTTAATTCATACATTTGTCTTTGCATTATATCATATTGATATTTTACAAAAACTATTTCTCTTAATATATTTTCTTCATATAATCTTTTATCTTCTGTTTCTGTTTTGTGAATAACGCTTAAATGCTCATCAATAGCACGATTCATTTTATTCATATTAACAAGTATTACAACACTTTGTATAACACGATCAAAAAGATTAACTTTCTTCTTAGAACTTACTACAATATCTGCCATATTTTATTCTCTCCTTATTTATATATACACATTTGTAAACTTTTTTTACAAAAAAATTTCAATAAATCATATACAATTATATTATATCGTGTTTTTCGATAAATGCAAGTGTTTTGAGATAATTTTAATAAAATTGTAACAAAAATACTAAACTAATTTTTAATAAGAATATTTTACTATTTTTGTAAAAAAATCATCTAAATATTAATATAAATTGATATATTTAACTTAAAAATATTTTTATTTTATCATATATATTTCTTAATGCATAATTAACAAAATAAAAATGACATATAAATACAAAAAACAACAAAGCAAATATGTTTTCTTGACATCTTTTTTTTTAGTGTATACTATTAATATAGTGGAAGAAAAAGCTGATATATTACTAAAAGATAAAAAAATATATTATGGAGGTTGATTATGGATAATTTAAAAAGAAAAAATATTTTAATCGTAATATTTATTATTACTACAGTTATTGCTTCTATTTTAGCAATTTATTTTGCTATCTTTAAGGATTCTTCTTATAAAAATAGCGAAAGTATTGTAACTGAAGAGCCTAATAATAATGAAGAAAATACACAAAATAGTCAAACTGAAATTAATGAAGATAATACAAATGAAAATGTAGATCCCTATGCAAATTACAAAGATTTTAAGTGGATGACTGGAAATAGCGTAGGGCTTCTAACAAAACTTCCAACAGGAGAGGATTTTACCATAGAAATTATTGAAAACAAACTATATCTAGTAAAAGGAAATGAAAAACAAGAATTTTCTATTAATGGTACACCAAAATGCATAAAAGGATTTAATAATGGTGGTGGAGGACTAGGAGATATTTATTTACTTACTAATGAAGGTAAAGCCTATCTTCTTAATTTTGATTTTTCCAATGTAGAAAACTATAAAACCTTTAGTTTTTCTGATATTATGAATACTATTAAATTTAATGAAATTCTCCCAAATGAAAAAATACTAGAAATTTATACCGACAAACTTGCCTTGCCACATTATGGTATTCATGGCCCTTATTTTCTAACAGATAGTGGTAAATTAATTAATTCAAATGGAATGTCTTATGAAGAACTTGTAAAAAATCATATAGAGAGGTTTGGAAATTTGGGTGATTTTATATATATAAATAATGATGGTACTCTTTCTTTTCATAGAGCAAATTATGACTGCAATGATGTATTAATTTCTGAGTTTCTAAACAGTGGAAAAGATCAAAAATTAAAAATTAAATATTTATCCTATCATCTGGATAAATACGGTAACACAATATTTTATGCGGTAGGACAAGATAATAAATTATATAACTTCGATAGAAATAGTCTTATGGTAGCATCTAAAGAATATGAATATCGCGATAAAGATGTATCAAAACTTCAAATAATAACGCTAAATGATTCAGTTAAATGTGCGCAAGTAGTATTTACTGACGGGACTACATTCAACATACAAGATAATTCTAGAAGTGAATGGACTCATTATTATGATTTTAGTAAAAATCAAATAATATATGAATAAAAAAGCTAAATAAAAATTATGTTATGGAGGTTTTATATGGATAATTCAAAAAGAAAAAATATTTTAATTGTAATATTTATTATTACTACAGTTATTGCTTCTATTTTAGCAATTTATTTTGCTATTTTTAAAGATTCTTCTTACAAAAATAACGAAAGTATTGTAACTGAAGAACCTAATAATAATGAAGAAAACACACAAGACAGTCAAACTGAAATTAATAAAGATAACACAAATGAAAATGTAGATCCATATGCAAATTACAAAGATTTTAAGTGGATGACTGGAAATAGCGTAGATTTTCCTATAATTGACGGACCCGATTTAAAAATAATTGAAAACAAATTATATATAGTAAAAGGAGATCAAAAAGAAGAAGTTTCTATAAATGGTACCGTAAAATGTATCAAAGGGTTTATTAATGGTGGAACTTTAGGTTCTATTTATATACTTACTAATGAAGGTAAAGCTTTCACTTTTAATTACGAGTTTCAACTTAGCTCTTATAAAAATGAAAATACTTTGTTAGAATTTGTTAACGCTATTAAACTTACAGAAGTTCTTCCAACTGAAAAAATACTAGAAATTTATATTGGCGGATTTGCTGTGCCACATTATGGTATTCATGGTCCTTATTTTCTAACGGATAGTGGTAAATTAATTAATTCAGATGGGATGTCTTATGAAGAAGTTGCAAAAAATCATATACTTAAAGTAGGTACACTAGGTGACAGAGTATATATAAATAGTGATGCTACTGTTTCTTTTCATAGAGCAAATTATGACTGTAATGATGTATTAATTTCTGAGTTTCTAAACAGTGGAAAAGATCAAAAATTAAAAATTAAATATTTATGCCATCTTAGCAATAGAGATACTAATACAACTTTTTATGCGATAGGACAAGATAATAAATTATATAGCTTCGATAAAGATAGTTTTATGGTCGCAAATATAGAATATGACTATGAAGATAAAGATGTATCAAAACTACAAATAATTAAAGATTCTGACTCTTCAAAATGTGTGCAAGTAGTATTTACTGATGGAACTACTTTTAACATAAAAAATGATTTTTTAAATTGTGACAGTTATTATGATTTTAATAAAAATGATTATGTATATGAATAATGAGAAGATTTATGTCTTCTCATTTTATTTTTTATACATTTAAGTTTTTTCTACATATATTAGAATAATCACAGTATTCACAATAATTTGCTTTTTTATTAGGCCTTATTTTAACAACTCCACTCATTATTTCATTTCCTATATTCCTTAATATTACCTTTGCCTCTTTACACAAATTATTAAATTCTTCTTCGTCTAAAACCTTATTTGTATTGTTTATTCTAGATGGCGATACATCAATTAATTTTTCATCAGAATTATTTACTTTTTTATCCATTTTTTCTAATATATTTATATCTTTTAAGAATATTCCATTCATTCTTAAATTTTTTATAAGTTCCTTTTTTATTCTATCTTCATCATCTGTATAATCACTTAAATTTACAAGATTATTTGAAAGATTAAAATATAACATTCCAGCTGGTTTTATATCTATATTTTGAACTGTTTTTTCATTTTCCATAAAAGCTGTTAAATAAGTTATTAATTGAAGTGAAATCCCTTCTTTTATATTATCTAAATCCAAACCTCTTTTACTTGATTTGTAATCAACAATTCTTGCATACATTACATCTTCTAATTTTAAGATATCTACCCTATCTATTTTTCCTGTAAGTCTCATATATTTATTATCTGCTAGTTTTATCTCAATTGGTAAAAATACTCCACCATCTCCAAATTTAATCTCATACCCAAATGGAACAAATTCACTTTGATTAAATCCTCTTGCTATTATTACAATTACCTTTTTCATTGTATTTGTTAATTTTTGTTTATATATTGTATATTTTACACTTTCTTTTTTTGTCTTAAATGACTTTTCTAGTTCCTTTTCTATTATTTTATATAAATCATTTTCATATTTTTCTTGTAATGAATTTTCATCTTTTAAAATTTCATGCCAATTTAAGTTATTTTTTACTAAATAATATGAAAATTCTTCTAACACGCTATGCATAAAACTACCTGTATCTAATACGTTAATTTCAAAATCATTACTAGGATTTACTTTTAAAACATATTTCATATAATATGAAAAAGGGCATTTCTTAAATAATTCTAATCTAGTAACACTACTTTTCAGTTCATTTTTATATATTTTTTCAACAGTATTATCCTTTAAATTAGAATCATCTTTTATATAATTCATAATAGCTTTATATCTAGGAGATTTTATATAATATTCATATATACCTAGAATTTTAGGTATTTCTTCTATATTTATCTCTTTAAGAGACTTTAATTTATTAATAAAATAATCAAAAGCTTTTTCTTCCGAATATATATCATCATAATTCATATCTAAATTATCATTTTGTGAAACATCTCCAATAAGCTTTACATTTATTGTTTTTGAAACTAAATTTATAATATTTGACTTTCTAGTAGTATTCCCAGAAATATCTGTTGCTGGCATTGATATATATAATTTATTTTTTGTATTACTAATTGCACTATATATGTTATATAACGCCATATTATCCTTTGATAAAGTTGTTTCTTTAAACTCTATATCTGATAATTTCAATTTTTCAATTTCAAAATCATTAAAGAAAATATCTTGTTCTGACTTTTTAGGAAATGCATTTTCATATACACCTATAAAATAAACATTATTTTTCATTCCAATTCTTGCACTATCTATATCAGCTATTATAACTTTATCTAATGTTGGTGGTATAGTTTTTATATTACTATCTCTTATTGCCATTTTAAATATGCTATAAAAACTAGAAATATTAATATCATAATCTGTATATATTTTGCAAATCGAATCAAATACTTCACATATTTTGTTCCAAACTTGATTTTCAAGACTTGTTGAATAAATATAATATGGTACATCTTCAATATCACTTATGCTATTTACATACTTTTTAAAAATATCGTTGCTTACTAAATGTTCATATATATTTTTTACTATATTTTTTGCATTATTTTCATTGGATAATTTTGATATATCAAATATTTCTGTTATCCTTTTTCTAATATTATTTATACGGTCTAAATCATATATTTCATCACTATTTTTTGTGTTATTAATATAATAATCATTTAATATGTTATAATTATTAATCTTAAATTCAGATATATAATTTTCAAAATATGATATATCAATATCATCAATACTATTTAATCCAAGTTTTAAAATTTCAATTATATCTGGAAGGTTTAGTCCTTTATCTGATAGTTTTAAAAGACCTAAAATATATTTTGTTAACTTTGAATTTTCAATACTTCTTTTTGTATCAACGTATATTGGAATTTTATACTCATAGAATATCCTTGCTATAATACTTGCATAATTTTCTAAATCTGTAGTATAAATTATATTATCACTATACTTTTCATTATTTCTTATACTTTTACTTATTTTATATGCTATATCCTCAATCTCTTTATACACATTTGTATGTATACTCATAAAGACACTATCTTGCTTTTTATTAAGTTTTACAATATTTGTATTAAATATATTTTCAGCAAGATATATTAATTCATTTTTAGCATCTGAATAATTAGTATTTAAAACTGTATTTATTACTTCTGACTTTGCTTTATTTGCAACTTTTAATAATTTTAGATATGTTTTATTTGCAACTTCAAAAATATCTAAAGTTTCATTACTATATATATCTTCTACTCTTGTTATATCAGTTGTTAAAGTTATACTTACATTAACCCCAATAGAAATTAAAGTTTGTATAAATTTTAATTCTTCTTTTGTAAAATTATTATACCCATCAAAATATATATTTACATTATTAAAAATATCTTTATTTTTTTTAATGTTTTCTGTTAGTAAGTCTATTTCATCAACACTATCAACATACTTTTCTTTTATTTTTAAACAAAATTTTTCATATATGCTTGCAAGTTCTTTTAATTTACTTTCTACAATCTTTTCTTTTATATCAAGTTCATATACCTTATTTACATCAAGATTTTCTTTTCTAAATAAATCCATATATATATTTAAAAAGTCAAGAAAACCGTCTTTATTTCTTACTTTTTTAAACACTTTAAACAAATCTTCATTTTCATTTATAACTTGCGTAAGTATTATTTTTTTATCTAATTTTGATATATAATTTTCATCAAAATGAATATTTTTACTTTTTAAAAATTCTGCAGTGTATTCAGATATTGTGGTTATATCTACACCAATTATTCCATCACTTTTTATATAATTTATATACTCTAGTTCTGTCATTGCTCTAGATTGTGATGGAACAAAAAGAATAGGCTTTATATTTGATGAAATATCCTGTTTTATTTTTTCAAATATATAACTACTTTTACCTGTTTTTGCTCTACCTAATATTATTTCCATAATAATACGACCTCACAACTATAATATATCATTTTTAGAACTATTTTTCAATAATTAATATATGTTAATTGTAATTGTTTTTAATTTTAACATAAAAAAAGCAAGCTAATATTCTTAACTTGCTTTTATGCATTTTTATTTTGATACTTTATTTGGAATTTCCCAGTGATGCATAACTTTTAAAATTTTTCTAAATTCATTTGAAAATTCTTCATCAGAAATCGCATCAACAATTAGACTAAACATCATTGCTTGTGAAATAATTCTTCTTCTATATTTAATTATATTACTAGAAAGTTTTGTATGCTCCGCTCCTGGAAATGTACACTTATTTGATCTAAAGTCATCAAGAGCAAGCAAAAGATGGATAAACATATTCGTTGGTGTAAAATCTAAATTAGCATGAAGTGACATGTAGTCTGCTAGCAAATATACTTCTTCACTTAAACCTGTGCAATAATTTCGTGAATTTGCAAGCTTACTCCGAGTATTTCTTAAAATATTTACTTCACTCACTTTGGTAAAACTCCTTCCAAAATTTAAAATTCCAAACAACATAGTATTTGTTGTTTTAGGTATAAATGACTTATATATTATATCATGTATACTGTAAAAAGTAAAGTAAATTACAATTTCTTATGTAATATGCTTTATGATATAATATAATTATACAAAGAGTTTAAGTAAGAACAAATTATATCAAAAAATTTAAAAATTCAATATTATAACTTTATATTTTACTCATAGTTTGATAATATCAATTTAATGCTTTTACTTAAAATTTAGATGTGTTTTTAATTGTTATTATCTTCGAAATCTGTTACTAAAAGTTGTTCATCTTTTATTCTAATTTCTTCAAACTTAGGAAGTTTTGTAACATCATCAATTCCACAAGATTTTAAAAACTCATTTGTTACACTATACGCTGCTGGTCTACCTGGTAAATTTAATCTTGCTACCTCTTCTACAAGACCACACTCAAGTAATCTATTAACTGCAAAGTCACTATTTACCCCTCTAATACTTTCAATCTCAGATTTTGTTATCTTTGGGTTGTATGCAATAATACTTAATGTTTCAAGTGCTGATGTAGATAAATTTTGTCTTTTAGTATTTTCTACAAATTTATTAACTTGTGGATAAAATTTCTTATTTGTTACAAGTTGATATGCATCCTTTACTTTTACTAGTACTACGCCGTCATTTTCTGTATATCTTTCTTTTATTTTCTCTATTGCTTTTTCAATATTTGTACTATCTTCTCCTAGAGTATCTGCTAATTCATTTATTGTTATTTCTCTACCTAAAGCAAACATAACAGCTTCTACTATTTTTTCTAACTCTTCCATTTTCTCCTCCATTATACACATATATGCTAACACATTTACATTATTTTTTCAAGTTAATAACTAAATACATTTATTTTTTCTTATGCTTTTTGTTTTAATATAATTTTACGGTGCTTGTAAACTCCAAGTAAATATGTTATACTTTATATATTGTATTACATATACAATATATTATATGGAGATGATAAATTTGATTTTATGTTCAGTATGTAAAAAAAATATGGCAGTCATATTTTTAAATAAATTTGATAAAGAAGGAAAGCCTACTGGTGAAACAACAGGTCTTTGTGTTGAGTGTGCTAAGAAACAAGGCATCGACCCTCTTTCTAATATAATGAAAGAAATGGAAAACATATCACCTGAAGAAATGGAAAACATGTCTAAACAATTAGATGGTATGCTTGGGGGACTTGGTCTTAATAATATGGATGACTTAGATGAAGACGCTGATGATAATCCAAGACCTAAAATTGGATTTGGCTTTTCAAATCTATTTGGTAACAAAAAAGATGTAGACGATGACCAAAAAGAAGATAAAAAAGAAAGGAAAAAAAGAAGAAAAACAAAATATCTAGATACATTTGGTGAAAACCTAACACAAAAAGCAAGAGATGGAAAACTCGATAGGGTTATTGGTAGACAAAGAGAACTTGCAAGAATGATACAAATTCTAAACAGAAGAAGTAAAAATAACCCTGCTTTAATTGGAGAACCTGGTGTTGGTAAAACTGCTATTGTAAATGCACTTGCTCAAGAAATAGTAGATGGAAATGTGCCAGGTAAATTAATTAACAAAGAATTATATATGATTGATATGACTTCCCTTGTTGCTGGTACCCAGTTTAGAGGTCAATTTGAAGCAAGAATAAAAGGTTTAATTGATGAATGTAAATCTTTAGGAAATATTATACTTGCAATAGATGAAGTTCATAATATAGTTGGTGGACTTGAGCATGACAATTCAATGAACGCTGCAAATATGTTAAAACCTGCTCTTGCAAATGGCTCTGTTCAATTAATTGGTGCTACTACACTAAAAGAATACAGACAATATATTGAAAAAGATAGTGCTTTAGAAAGGAGATTTCAACCAGTAATAGTTGATGAGCCAAGTGCTAAAGATTGCTTTGAAATCTTAAAAGGAATTAAATCATATTATGAAGATTATCACAAGGTAAAAATACCTGATGAAATACTAAAACAGGCTGTTAGTCTATCTGAAAAATATATACATGATAGATTTTTACCAGATAAAGCAATAGACTTAATAGATGAGGCTTGTGCAAGAGTTAATCTTGAAGATGTATTACTTGCAAAAATTGAAAAATTACAAATAGAACTTGATAAAATTAATGCAGAGGAAAAAGAACTAGAAAATGAATTAGAAAATAAAGATGATAATTTACATGATGATAACAATATCGACACTTATGAAAAAGCTGCAAAAATTAAAGAAGAGCAATGTAAAATACAAAGTAAACTTGATGATTTAATGAAAAAACAAAAACCAAAAGAAGTTTCTTTTGATAATCTTGCTCAAGTAGTAGAATTATGGACTAAAATTCCTGTTACGCGTGTAAAACAAACAGAAACTGAAAAACTATTAAATTTAAGAGATAACTTAAGCAAGAAGATATTAGGACAAGATGAAGCTATTGAAGCAATATCAAATTCTATACTAAGAAAAAGAGCAAATATACGAAATATAGAAAGACCTCCTTCATTTATATTTGTTGGACCTACTGGTGTTGGTAAAACTGCTTTAGTAAAAGAACTAGCTTATGAATTATTTGATAGCAAGGAATCAATTATTAAACTTGATATGTCTGAATATATGGAATCTCATTCTGTTTCTAAACTTATAGGCTCACCTCCTGGATATGTGGGATATGATGAAGCTGGTCAATTAACTGAAAGAGTTAGAAGAAATCCATATAGTATAGTACTATTTGATGAAATTGAAAAAGCACATCCTAGTATATTTAATATATTACTACAAATACTTGATGATGGTAAATTAACCGATTCACAAGGAAGAAGTGTTTCATTTAAACATACAATAATTGTGCTCACTTCAAATCTTGGAACTAACTTTAAAAGTGATGGATATGGTTTTGCAAATAAACAAATTGATAGTGAATTACTTGAATCAAAAACAAAAGAAGCTTTAAAAGAATTCTTTAGTCCTGAGTTTTTAAATAGAATTGATGATGTAATAACATTTAATAAATTATCTCATGATACTTTAACAAAAATTGCTGAACTATTAATTATAGAATTACAAAATGAAACTAAGGAAAAAAATATTCTATTTACATATAGTAAAGATGTTGTTAAGTATATAGTTGAAAAAGGATACAATGAAAAATTTGGAGCAAGGCCTTTAAGAAGAGCAATACAAAAATATATTGAAGATATTATTGCTGTTGAATATATAAAAGGTGACTTAAAAGAAAATACAGAGTATAAATTAGTTGTAAAAGATAATAAGATTTACATAAAAAAATAAATGATAAAGGAGCGAATTTGCTCCTTTTAACTTTCTATATCTTCAATTATAAAGTTTAAATCTACTAATGAATCTGCTCTTATTCCTTCATTTAACTCTTCAATTAGCTCAGGTCTTATAAGTTCCTCAGATACATCAATACTTTTATATAAAGTACTAACACTATCATCTACTATATTATATATATTTACTTTACCTTCTTCTAATTTAACATTAAAATGATTAGGACAATTACTATTTATAACTCTTTTGTATACTAAACGCTCATTTCCTTCTTCCTCAATAGTATATTCAAGATTTTTTTCTTTTTGTTTCTTACTTTCTTCATCTTTTAATTTATCTAAAGTTGTTCCATATACTGTCTCTTTAGTTTCTATACTTTCATCACATAATTTATAGTAATCTATATAAATAAGCTCAATATCATATGTTTTTGTAGATACTGTTTGATATATATTAACTTCATCATCAATTATTGGTTCTTCTTTTACCATATATGAATCATTATCATTTTTCATAGATACAACAAGTCCTATAGCTACACCAACAACTAATAAAAATACTGTTGCACTTGCTATTATAACCCTATATTTTGTTTTACTACTCATATTAACTCACCTTAATTATATTTTTTGCTAAAATTTATACTTTATACAAATTTTTGGAAAAATATTACTTTAATTTAATTGCTCCATCATTTTGAGTTATTTTTATTTTAAAATTATATTTATTAAGTATATCTAAAACTTCCTTATTTGGATGACCAAATTTTTCTTTTCTAGCTGATATTATTGCTATACAACTATTTATATTAGAAATAAAATTATCACTAGTTGAGGTTTTTGAACCATGATGTCCTATTTGTATTACGTCTATATCTTTTATATTTTTTACTATATCACTATTTTTTAGTAACTCTTCCTCTGTTTCAATTGTAGCATCTCCCATAAATAAAATTTTGTTATTTTTACTTTTAACAAGTAATACTAAAGAATTAGAATTTATTATATCATTTGAAATTATAGTTTTATTTTTTGGAGGAGATAATACATTAATACTTACATTTCCAATTTTTATTTCATCTAAAAAATCTAGATTTTCTTTAGGTATATTATTTTTAGCTAATGTATCTATTAATACATCTTCCCCTTCTTTTGGTATGCTATAATAAACTTTATTTATTTTTATATTTTTAGTAGTATCATAAATTCCATTTATATGATCATCATGTAAATGAGTTAAAAATATTGCATCGATTTTATTTATTGCTTTTGCTTTTAAAAAGTTATTTAATATATTTCCTGCTAAACTTTCTTGTGTTGAACCAATATCAACAATAATTACTTTTCTATCTTCTCTAATTATTGCCATATTTCCCTGACCTACATTAAAAAAATAAACATATTCTTCAAAATACATACGATATATATACATTGATATATTATACAAAATAACAAAAATGGTGATTAAAAAGGCTATATTTCGTATAATCTTTTTTCTTTTTTTATTAAATAATGCGGGAATATATTTCTTTAAGGATAATATAGCAATTAAAAGATAATATGTAAAAATTTCAAATAAACTTTGCCTTGGAATATAGATTGTAAAATAATTTAATTTAGATATAAAATTTAATATATGTATAATTATTTCTAATATAATTAGATTTGAAAAAACAAGTATGTTTGAAACATATGGTATAAATATTAATAACAAAGTTAAAAATCCTATTATAAATTCAAAAGATATTATTGGGCTAATTATTAAATTTGATAAAATCGATATTAGTTCAAAAGAACCTGTAAAATATATTTGTAATGGTAATATCATTATAATTGAAGAAATATTTAATGAAATAGTCTTAAATATATATCTAGTTATATAATTTAACTTAAATTTTATTTTAAAATAGCTATATATTAGATTATATAACAAAATAATGCCAAATGTAGACAAAAAAGATAATAAAAATGAAACACTAAATATACTATATGGATTTATTGTTATAATAAGCATAAAAGCAATAATTATATTAACATATTTATTAACTTTTATTTTGTTGTTTTTTTCTATTATTGCAAGTAAACTCATAATACATGCTCTGATTACTGATATTGAAAGTGCTGATATAACTGTAAATATAACTAATATAATTACATCTAGTAATAAAACTAATTTTGAATTTTTATTTTTTAGTAGCATATCTATTAAGAATAATAAATATGTCATATGCATACCAGATACTGCAAGTACATGACTTAGACCATTATTCTTAAAAACTTCACCTATATCTTTATCTAAATTAATATCTTCTCCATATATCATTGTTTTTAGTAATTCTAACTTATCACTCTCATGTATACTATCTATTCTATAAGTTATATTATCACGTAAAAAATAACCTAATTTTAATATCAAATTTCCTAGTTTTTTCCCTACTTTTTTAATGTCATAACAAGTTATAGTTCCAACTATATCATTAGAATTTAAATATAATTTATAATCAAATTCATATGGATTATTTAATTTACTTGGTATTATAATTTTTCCTCTACATGATACAATGTCTCCATATGTAAAATTACTAAATTCTTTTAAATTTATACCTTCATTTTCATATATATTTAATAAAAAATTATTATTGTTATATTTTACAAGATATGTTATCTTATCCTCTTCTATCTTTTCTAAACGTATAATCATACAATTTTTTCTTGAAAAATTTTCTTCATTTTTATATTTAAAATTAAATTTATATATTGAATTTATTAAACTAATAAATAATACAATTACTCCTGTTATTATAATTATTTTTATACTTTTTTTCATAGCAATATTTTACTATTTTACTAATATTTTTTTAATATTTTATTATTTATTTTTTTTAACTAGTTTTGTCGATAATTACTTTTTATTAAGTAATCAAGAAAAAAAGACAATTAAGTTAATAAATAACTATAATTGTCTTTTTTGCTATTTTTTAGCAAGAAGAATTTTTTACTTCAGCTATAAACTTAAATATTAAATCCTCATCTTCTTTTTGCTCACTATGTTCTATACCATAATCGTCCAAAACCTTTTCATCATCTACATCGATTGATACAATTTCTTCTTTTAACTGTGGATAGTCTTTTGGGCTATAAAGTTTTACTCTTGCATTTGTTTCATTATAATAATTTGTTAAATTATCATAATGAATGATTTTTACTCTCTTTATATCTACAATTTTTCTATTTGCAACATCATATATGGTTGTATCATCAAGCATAGTTAAGACGGCTGCCCATCTAAAACAGTCACCCATAATATTTTTTATAAATTTTGAAAATTTATCAGATCTCATAATTTTGTCAGCAATTTTTTCTTCTAATTTATTTCCTCCGGTATAAGTTATACCAGAATTCAAAAATCTTGATAACTCCTCATCGGTTAAAATTTCTTGCCTTTGCTTTAACATAGCAAAATAAAATTGATTTAACTTTTTGTTTAATAAAATTTGATTAATTTCCTTTTGTGTATATTTTCGCATAACGAAGCGCTCCTTCAGCTTTAAAATATTTTTTAATAAAAACACTACAAGGAATAATTGCAAAATCAATCTAAATTATCATAACACAATACCTCCATAATAATTATTGTAGAACGAACATATTAAATATATTTTATATATACCATTTTTATAATTAAAAATCAAGTCTTTATGTAATTTTAACTCTATATTTTGCTCTTTTTAGCTTACTAATTAATTTTTGTCGATAACATTTATATCATTTTTTTCATATATTACTATATAAACTTGGAGGTAGTTATGATAACATTAAGTCTATGTATGATTGTAAAGGATGAAGAAGATGTACTTAGGCGATGCCTTGATTCAGTTAAAGAAATTGTAGATGAAATTATTATTGTAGACACTGGTTCTACAGATAAAACAAAACTTATTGCAAGTGAGTTTACTGATAAAATTTTTGATTTTAAATGGTGTGATGATTTTTCTAAAGCAAGAAATTTTTCTTTCTCAAAAGCTACTAAAGAATATATCATATGGCTAGATGCTGACGATGTAATCTTAGAAGAAGATAAATTGAAAATAAAAGAATTAAAAAATACCTTAAATCCTATTACAGATATTGTTATGTTAAATTATAACGTTGCCTTTGATGAAAATGATAATCCAATTTTTACATATAGTAGAGAAAGGATTCTAAAAAGAAACAAAAATTATAAATGGTCTGGTCGTATTCATGAAGCTATAGCTACAAGTGGAAATGTTATATACAGTGACGCTGCAATTACTCATAAAAAAATTCATGTAAATGACCCTAAAAGAAATTTAAGAATATATGAAAAAATGATAAAAGAAAATATTAAATTAAATGCAAGAGAAAAATACTATTATGCCAGAGAATTATATTATAATAAAAAATATGAAAAAGCAGTTAATATATTAAATGAGTTTTTAGACTCTGATGATGGCTGGATTGAAAACAAAATAAATGCTTGCCTTGATTTATATAATTGTTATATTGCTTTAAAAAAAGATAAAGAAGCTATTTTATCTCTTTTAAGGAGTTTTACTTATGACACCCCAAGAGCTGAAATTTCATGTAGTATGGGTGACTATTTTTTTAATAAACAACAATATAATATAGCTATATTTTGGTATAAACTTGCAGTAAGTAGAAAACCTAATATACAAAATGGCGGTTTTTGTTTAATAGATTATTATGGATATATTCCCTACCTTCAACTTTGTATATGTTATTATAAATTAGGTGAATATGATATTTCTAAAGAATATAACGAAAAGGCTGGGAAAATAAAACCAAATGATAAAATCTATCTAAATAACAAAGCTTTTTTTAACAATAGCGATAAATATAAATAATTGGTTTAATAAAATATATTAATAACATGGAAAGGAGCTTAACATGATAAATCAAAATTTAAATTCTAATAATAATGATGAATGTTGCTGCTGTTGTCCTTGTACAGAAATCGTATGTGTAACAGGTCCAGTAGGTCCTACTGGACCTACTGGTGCAATAGGACCACAAGGTCCTCAAGGTAATCAAGGAATTCAAGGTCCTACTGGTGTTACAGGACCACAAGGTGTTCAAGGTATTCAGGGTATTCAAGGTCCTCAAGGTTTAACTGGTGCTACTGGTCCAATTGGACCAACTGGAGTTACTGGAGCAACAGGTCCAACTGGTGCAAATGGTATAAATGGAGCAACAGGTGCCACTGGTCCTACCGGTCCTACTGGGCCTACTGGTGCAAATGGTAATGGATCTATTATTCCTTTTGCTTCTGGTACTCCTATAACAATAACAACTATAGATAGTGGTGCAGAAGGTATACCAGCTTTT
Source organism: uncultured Clostridia bacterium (assembly GCA_944388565.1). Classification (GTDB taxonomy): domain Bacteria; phylum Bacillota; class Clostridia; order TANB77; family CAG-465; genus CAG-465. The sequence continues at coordinate 1,237 of CALXJG010000022.1, read as the reverse complement.
ATTGGATTTGGCGATAGTACATGTGGTATTTCACAACTTACTACCACAATAGATTTAACAAATCCAGCAAGAACTAATACTAATTTTGCATTTTCAATGCCAAGAGATGGAATTATAACTTCTATTACTGCTTACTTTAGTACAACTGTTGCTCTATCATTAATTAATACAACTATAAGTATAAAAGCACAGTTATATTCATCTAATGTACCAAATAACATATTTACTTTAGTGCCAGGTACGACTGTAACATTAGTACCTAGCTTTACAGGGCAAGTGCCAATTGGAAGTATAAGCAGTGGAATAATATCTAATCTTTCAATACCTGTTACTTCACAAACCAGATTACTTCTAGTATTTTTTGCAACTGCTACAGGATCAAATCTTGCTAATTCTATTGTTGGATATGCAAGTGCAGGACTTTCAATATTATAATCATAACTCATAAACACGAATTGTTGTTTATGAGTTTTTTCTTGACTTTATATATTAAATTTCTGCTTGACTATTCTTTTTTTTAGTTATATACTATAACTATGTATTAATATTCTTTTATAGCATATTATTACAATATATATATCAAGGAGGATTAGGTATGATAGAAATAAGATGGCATGGACGCGGTGGACAAGGTGCAAAAACTGCTTCTTTACTACTTGCAGATGCAGCATTTAATACTGGAAAATATATTCAAGGCTTTCCTGAATACGGTCCAGAAAGAATGGGTGCTCCACTAACTGCATACAACAGAATAAGTGAAACACCAATAAGAATACACTCTAATATATATGAACCGGATTATGTAGTTGTTGTAGATGATACGCTTATAGGTTCAGTCAATGTAACCCAAGGCTTAAAAGAAAACGGAGCAATATTAATTAACACTAATAAATCAATTGACGAAATTAAAAATTATTTTAAAGACTATAAAGGAAAAATTTATACAATCGATGCTAGTAAAATTAGTAGAGAATGTTTAAAAGCAAATTATCCAAATACTGCTATGTTATCAGCAATAGTTAAAATTACAGGTATAATGACAAAAGATGAACTTCTAAAAGATATGGAAGAATCTTTTAAACATAAATTTGCTAGAAAACCTGAAGTTATAGCTCCTAATATGGAAGCTGTTAAAAGAGCATTTGATGAAGTTATAGGAGGTTAGTTTGAAAATAAAATATAAAAAAATAAAACCGAAATAAGAAAAAAGGGCATAGTTCCCCCTTACCCCCAAAAA
>CALXJG010000021.1 GCA_944388565.1 uncultured Clostridia bacterium | reverse complement strand
ATTTTTTGGGGGTAAGGGGGAACTATGCCCTTTTTTCTTATTTCGGTTTTATTTTTTTATATTTTATTTTCAAACTACACCTCTATTATAAATTCTCTTATAAATCTATTTGCATATTCTTTTGTTATCAAGCTTCTTTCTATTTTATTAGAAGTATACTCTACGTTTTTTCTTTCATTTATTGTATAAGATTCAAATATCATATTATATTTAGGCTTACAGTTTATAAACCAATATTGTGTTGGTTTTTTAAAATTATCTCCTCGTATACTTCTATCTTTATCTATTATGGTTGCAGGTATTGCCCAATATTTTGTTAAATAATGAGTTGTAGAATATGGATTTTCAATTATCAAAGCAATATTCTTTCTTAAACATACAATTGCTAATTTTGTTATCAACTCATATAAACTTGATAATTCTCTATGTAACTTAATATCATTCTCTAATTTTTTTTCATAATTCCAATTTTTCATTTGGTATTGTGTGCCTCTAAAAGCCATTTGTATCTGATCTTCAAATCTTATACAAGGGAAAAAAGCTAATATTACATCCTGTCTTTTTATATTATCAAATATACTTTTTTCGTTAAAATATGCTTTTTGTATCTCTTCAAATAAATCTATTATTTTATCAGTTTCTCCAAATTCATTTTGTAAATCATAGTCTAAAGCTTTATATCCTAATTTTATAAATTCATTTTTAAATGTACCACTTTGTTCAAAAAAGCAATGAAACTTTTTCATCTTACACACCTCTTTTACGATACGGGCACTTTAACCTTGTTCTGCATATTAAAGTGCCTTGTAGTTCTATTTTACTATTTTTACTTTACAACCATATTGCTTTTCTAATTCTGCTATTGTTATCTCTTTTACTTGTTCCTCTTTAAACGCTTCTATATATTCTTTTTTATAATAACTATTTAATTTTAATATTTCTTTATAATATTCTTTTACATATTGTAACGCATCTCCATCTTGTTTTACTGCTTCTAAACATATTTCCTTATCTTGTTCTTTTACATATCGTAACGCATCTCCATTTTGTTTTACGGCTTCTAAACATATTTCCTTATCTTGTTCTTTTACATATCGTAATGCATCTCCATTTTGTTTTACGGCTTCTAAACATATTTCCTTATCTTGTTCTTTTACATATCGTAATGCATCTCCATTTTGTTTTACGGCTTCTAAACATATTTCCTTATCTTGTTCTTTTACATATTGTAATGCATATCCATCTTGTTTTACTGCTTCTAAACATATTTCCTTATCTTGTTCTTTTACATATTGTAATGCATATCCATCTTGTTTTACTGCTTCTAAACATATTTCCTTATCTTGTTCTTTTACATATTGTAATGCATATCCATCTTGTTTTACTGCTTCTAAATATTCTTCTTTACTTTTCTTTTCAAAACTATACATATTTTATTCCTCCCTATTTTTTTATTTCTTTCACATTTGGGAATTTACCTTTTTTCAGACATTCCGTTAAGTAATTTAATTTTGGCAAATACTCCTCATTTATAAATCTTTCATCATATTCTACTTTATATTTTTTTAATCTATTTTTATCAATTTCGTTAAAGTAATTATTATAATCTTTATCTATAAGCCCGTATGCGACTATATATAGATTAAATATATTACTAGCATACATCTCTACTTGTGCTTGTCTCCAATATTGTTTTGTTATCTTAAATTCTTTTTTTAAATTATATGTTTTTATTTCATATATGCAATTATCTGTATTTCCATCTAGATTGACCCTTAATCTATCATTTATAATTTGTTTATCAAACTGTAAATTTTTAATTTCTAAAGCTTCTAATATCTTATGTTCATAATTATTACCTGCTAGCATATTATCATTTGTAAAATCATTTGTGGTAAATCCTAATTTTATTAACCACCATTTTTCAAAACTTCTTGTATCCCAATTTCCCACTATATAACTTGTATCACTAGCGCCAAAATAATTACTTCTATCTTTGCTACTAATCATTTGGTTTCATCTCTTCTATTCTTTTTTCAAGCCTATCTAATGTTTTAAAATATGTAAAATACATTCTTAATTCTTCTTCACTTATTTTTAAATTTCTTGCTATATCTGCAATTGTAATTCCTTGTTTATTTTTTTGTGTCAATAAAACTTCAAATCTTTCTTTTATTTTAAATATATTGTGTTTGCTTAAATCATCTTCCCAGTTGTCTTTTTCCTCTCTTAACTCATCTTTTAACCATAAATCAAAACCAAGTCCAGTTCTTATTGCTACACCTTTTACAAATAATCTTGTTTGACAATTCCATAATCTTTGTTGTGTCATCGAATTATCTAATACTGGATTACTTCCGTTTGTAACTGGTCCTCTTTGTACAAATTCTAAATCATCTATAACTATTTTTACTGCTGTTTCATATACTCTATTTGTTTTTGAGTCTTTTCCAGTTGTAAAAGTTTGTTCAGACATATATAAACTACTACCAGTTATTTCATTTACTATTGGTTCAAAATATACTACTTCTGCACCATTTTCATGCAATAAATCTATAACTTTTGCCCAATTTAAGTAATCTGCTCCATCTCTTTTTTCAGTCCACTTGCTTACATCAATTTTCCTTAAATCATCATATTTTTTTAACATATTCTACTCCTTTCAAACTCTTCATTTCTCATTCGCATTTCTTCTTCGTATTCTCTATCATATGCATCTTGATAAGGTTCTGCTATATAATTTAATTCTCTTAGATCTTCTTCTAAAGCTTCTTTCAAGTTTTTAAATATCTCACAGCCGTCTAATTCTCTTATAGCTTGCTCTATTCCATCTCTAGCATCTTCAGCTATGCTTACTATTTCTTCATTACTCCATCTCATTTTCTCACCTACATTTCATAAAAGCTTTCTAGTTCTTCCTCTGTATATGTTCTTGCTTTGTGTGCTAAATCACATATATAACTCATGTAATTGTCACCAAAATCAGCTATTTTAGGCATGTATTTATACTCAGATATCAATCTATCACACAAAATTTTAAAATCTTTTATATTCATATGCTTTACTTTTTCATAATACATTTTAGTTATTCTTTTATTTTTGTAAGTTTCATCTTTAAAATATTCACAAACTTCTTTAAACTCCTCAAAAAATTCTTTTTTACTCATTTAACCATTCCTCTACTTCTTTTGTATTGCTTTTACTTTTATTTTTCTTTATGGCTTCTACAACCCACTTTTTTATAGCTAAATAATGTGACTTTGCTTTATACCCTTTCATCTCTATATACTCATCTAAATACTTTATAAGCTCTTCCCAATTAGAATAATCTTTCTGCAATTTCTGCAATTCTTCATCTTTCAGCAATACATGTTTATATTCTCCATATTTATGTTTGCTGGCTTTTGCAGTATCACTTGTAGAAACTTTAGTTTCGGAAAGTGCTTTTTCTTTTATATTTTCTTTTTCTTTTATACTTACATATTCATTATCATTTACATATTCATTATCATATACAGCTTGATTTGCTAACTTTTGTTTAACACTTTTAGCATTTGCTTGGTTTGCTAACTTTTGCTTAGCTCCCTTAGCACCTGCTTCTGCCCTTTTTTTCTTTATATCTTCATATTTCTGCATGTCTTTATCCAATACAGTAATAAAAGGGGTAATAATAATATTAGTAATCTCGTCTATATTATCTATTTTTCCTTTTTCAACATATTCATATATTGATTTTATTAATTTCCCCGCCTGTTCGTCGGATAATTTATCAAAAATAGCTTTTTGCTCTGTATATAATACAAAACTATTCTTCAAGCATATCCACCTCTCTTTTCTATGTTTTTGCATATTCTTCAAATTCTATTTGCTTTTCTTGTCTTGCTTTTTCTACTTTACTAGTTGCTCTTAGCTCAGGATATTTTTCTTGTAATTTTCTTCTTGCACGAGATACACTTTCAAATGGCGGTAAGCCTAATTGCCTTGCATTTTTAAAATTCATCATAAAATTTACATTTACTAATCCTGGGTCTATTATATAAACCACTTCTATATATAATAAATGGTCATCATCTCTTGCACTTATATTCTTTATTAATGCTTGTTTAACTAAATTTTCTACATTATCTATTTTCATATTGCACCTCTCTCTTGACATTTTTTATGTAATATGCTATACTAAAAACATAGTAATTTCTTATGTACTATTAGAAGCTAGTTTGATTTGCCGTCACAAGCTTCTATTTTTATATCTCTTTCTACTACTAACATTTCATCAAATAAAAACTTTAAAGTGCTTGTTAAATCATTTGTTATATCTTTATCTGTTTTATACTTAATTAAAGCATTATAAACTTTTTCATGTGCTGTCTCTAAAACATCAAGAAAACTTTTCTGCATTTCCGTTTGATAATTCATACTAATTCAACCCCCTCAACAAAAATTTTTCTGCAATATTATATAAACTTATTCTTTTATTACTTAATCGATATACTGCTGTTTGCACTATACATGCTACTATAAACGCTATTGTACTTGTTTTTGCTAATGCATATATTATTGCTATTATTAATTCTATATTATTTATTAGATATTCCATTTTTCTCACCTCCTCTTACACATACTTTTGTTTCACTCCATCCATAAACATTTTATCTATATGTGCTTTAGCCAATCTTTGATTTTTCCCTATATCTATTACTTTTTCTTTCAAAATAGTATTATAAATCTTATCTACTTCTCTTCTGCTTAAATTATAATGTTCCATCGCTTCATCTCTCGTAAAAAATTTATTTTCTGCATTTAAACCATTTAAATTAGATAAAACTTCTGTTAATTTTTCTATATGTTCTATTAAATTATTTAAATCAGCTTTATTTATTAATAACATTTGATTATCCACACTTTCCACCTTCTTTCTTTGTGCTAGTCCGCTAAACTAATCTTATTCATAAAATATATTTGTCCCTTACTCTATACATACAAATATATTTTTTCAGTTTATTATCTCTGCTTTTATTTCCATGCTATCCATCCTCTTTCTGCTACAGCACCAAAATTGTTAATTTTTTTTAACCAATTAAGTTAAAAAAATATAATCTCTGAAATTGTAATTATTCTCATCACAATATTTTATAATAGCTCCTATAATTTTCTTTCCTGCATTTTTACCTTTATGATTTAATACCATATTTAATTGATATCTACTTACATTCAGTATTTTAGCCATTTCAGATTGATTATTATTAAACTTTTCTCTTAATAACGTATTAAAAGCTCCCATATTAATTTCCATTTTTTTCACCTCACTTTGGTAAAATTATTTTAACCATATTCATTATACACAATAAAAAAATGTGTGTCAATAGTTTTGGTAAAATTTTTTTAACTTTTTTTGTTGACTTTTTTTAACCATTAGTGTATACTATATTTGGAGGGATTTTATGTTTAATAAAAATAGGTTCGCTCAAATTTTAAAAAATATAAGTGAAACATTTGAAAATCAAAGGGATTTTTCAAAAAAATCCGAAATAAATAGAACTTATTTATCTCAATATATGAATATGAAAATAGATAAACCACCAAAACCAGAAATATTAAAACGTATAGCAGATAATTCAAAAGGTGTAACTACTTATGAAGAGTTAATGGCTATTTGTGGATATATTAATATTGATAATTTTTTAAAAGAAAAATATGAATTAAAATTATTAACTTTTTCTTTTAACGAAAAACAATATAGAAAAATTATAGATATTTTTTGCAGTGACTTATTTAATTTTATTAGAATTGATTTAACACCTATAACAAAAAAAGCTTTAACTGTTCTTTGTGATTTTTTAATTCAATATATGAGTTATCACAAATCAAACTTAGTAGATACAGATAGTATAACTATTGAATGGCTATTCGATGAAGATAATATCCCTGATGATTTATATTCTAACTTTAAAGATGATATTATATATATTTCAAATGAGTATACAAAAAAAATTCTCTCTTTGTTAGATGAAAATAAAATTGTAAATAACAGTAATAAAGTTACAATAAAAGATATAATAAAAATACCAGTAGTAGGAACAGTAGCAGCTGGTGAACCGATACTTGCTGAACAAAATATTATAGATTACGAAGAACTACCAGCAGAAGAGTTTAAAGATGGAGATTATTTTGGACTAAAAATAAAAGGAGACAGCATGCTCCCACGCATCTTAGAAAGAGATGTTGTTATTGTAAGACAACAAAATGATTGTGATAATGGACAAGTTGCTGTAGTGCTTATAAATGGAGATGAAGCAACAGTTAAACAAATTAAGAAAACAGAAAGTGGAATAATGTTAATACCTTTTAATAATAAATATGACCCTATGTTTTTTACAAAAGAAGAAATAGAAACTAAACCAGTGAAAATCATTGGTGTTGTAAAAAGATTAATAGGTTACAATTTCGGATAACTAAAGGTGGCGTTTTATATGAATTTTAATTATATAGATAATAATTGTTTATATATAATAAATAAACATCATTACATTGGTACAATCCAAAACTGTTTAAGAATTTCTAAAGATTGTGCTGAATTAATTAATACCACAAAAAAGCCTAATATATTTTTTACAAGATATAATCTTTTAATAAGTATAATAAATGAATTAATCACGGTAGAAAAAAAGTACAAACTAAAAAATCCTAAACCAAGTGAAATAAAAAAAGATTTAATGCGTAAAGAACCATATACAATTGATAATTTCATTGATAGATACTATCAAAATACAATATTAAAAGTTAATTCATTGAAAACGGTAAAAGCAAAAGAAAATTCTACAAAAAAGTTTTTAGCTGATATTCAGGATTATTATATTTATATGGATAAATCTGCAATTTTCAAACTAAACAACTTATATAATTCCATAATTGATAACTATAAACTAACTTTAAAGAAGGTGGGATATTCATTTTGTAAATATTGTGGCAAACAAATAAAAGAGGATAGTATTTTTTGCACATATTGTGGTAAAAAAAGGAACTAAAGTGTCTAAGTTTTAGCGGACTAGCACTTTAATTCCGAACAACAAATACTTAGAAAAGTATTGTATGTTTATATTATACACTACTTTTCTAAGTAAATCAATATTTTAAAAGAAAAAGGAGTGTATTTTTTATGGGAAAAAGAGGAAATGGAGAAGGTAGTATATACTACTCTGAAACATTAAAAAGATGGATTGGACAATATACATATAATGGTAAAAGAAAATCTGTATATGCCAAAACACGTACGGAAGTAAAAAATAAAATAAATAAAGCTTTAGTTAGCATTGTAGATAATAAATATATAGATAAATCTAATTACACTTTATTAGATTTAATAAATATGAACATAGAAGAACAATTTAAAGCTAATAAAATTGCTGTAACAACTTATAATAGAAAGTTAGAAACTAAAAAAATTATTGAAAATAATGATATTGCTAAATTAGCTATTCAAAAAATTTCACCAATAGATATAAACAATTTTTTAATAGATATATCTTATTACTCAAATTCCGTAATAACTAAAATATCACAAATGGTTCGAAGTGCATTTGACAAAGCATTAATTTTAAATATAATAAATAATAATCCGTATAATATAAAAGGCTTAATTAATATACCTAAAAGTCAAAAGCAAGACAAAAAGATAGATGCTTTAACAGTTGAAGAGCAAAAACTTTTTATTAAAGAACTAGAAAAAAATTATGATGAATATACAAATATTTTCTATATAGCTATTTATACTGGTATGAGAATTGGTGAAATTTTAGCTTTAGCACCAGAAGATGTAGATTTGAATAATAATATAATACATATTAATAAGACACTAACAAAAAATGAAGAAGACAAATATATAATTGGTAGTACAACAAAAACTTATGCAGGGACAAGAGATATACCTATTACTAATTTAATAATTAATACATTAACTAACGCTCCTAATTGTCAAAATGAGACATTTTTTAATTTAAATAATAAAATTATAGCTCCGAACACTATTAATTCTCATTTTAAGCGAATTTGTAAAAATGCAAATATTAGAATTACTAATACAAAAAAGAAAAAATATAAAGATGATGAAAAAACAGTAAATTTAAAATCAAGTTCTGTTAATACACATATGCTAAGACATACATATGCTACAAGATGTATTGAAAGTGGAATGAGTGCTGTAGTTTTATCAAAATTGTTAGGGCATGCAGATATAGAAACGACATTAAATACTTATACTTCTGTATTTAACAAATTTAAGGAAGATGAAGTACAAAAATATTTAGACTATATAAATCAGTTGCATTAAAATTGCATTAAAAAAGTCTTAAAGCCTTGATAAATCAATGCTTTTAAGACTTATTTTTTGGTGCGAATGACCGGAATCGAACCGGTACGAGTTTTGAGGCTCGCAGGATTTTAAGTCCTGTGCGTCTGCCAGTTCCGCCACATTCGCAAACTTTGAATTTAATATGTAATTTGTATTCATTTGCTACAAATAACAATAGTAATTATAACAAATATAATTACTATTGTCAATAAGTTAGCAAAATATTTTTTATTTTATTTAATTGCAAAAGTAAATTCCAGATTTATTTTAAAACTGGAATTTAGTCTTGCAACAAAATTCCGGCAATATGGAATTTTGTTTTGCACAAAAAAATTTAATGCAAAAGTAAATTCCAGCTATTAAATGTGGAATTTACTCTTGCACATATTTTTTGTTATATAATTGTTTTGTTACTTTATCTAATATTAGAAAAGGAGAATAACTATGATAGATGAAGAAATACAAATAATTATCAATGATATGTTTTATCATACAAAGGAAATTTTAAAGTTTTTAAAAAGCTTAAAAGTAGGAAAATATAATACTTACTTAGAGGATTTAATTGATTATGCATTATGCACAGCTGAAGGTATTCAAGTAATTGAATATTACATATATGAACTTGAAATAAAATTGTATGATCTTCTGAATGATGGTGAATATTTTGAGTAATAAACATAACAAACACTATCAAAAACATTTGACTTTGCTTAATAGAGAAGATATTGAAAAACTATTAAAAGCAGGTTTTAAATTTTATCAAATTGCTGAAAATATTCAGAAAGATCCTACTACAATTTCTAAGGAAGTAAAAAAATATAGAACTGAACATTTTCCTTCTAATTTCAATAACAAAAATAATTATTGTAAGAATAAAAGGTTTTGTACTATTAAAAACTTATGTAATTCTAATTGCCATAGCGAATGTAGTCGTTGTGGAAAATGCAATACCATTTGTTCCAAATTCGAGTTAGATTTATGTGAAAAATTATTAAAGCCACCTTATGTTTGTAATGCTTGTAATTGTTATTCACAATGTAGAAAAATCAAATATGTATACCTTGCTAGTAATGCACAAAAAAGCTATGAGAACTCACTTATTTCTTCTAGAACTGGAATTAATATTTCAGAAGAAAAATTACAAAAAATTGATCAAATAATTTCACCATTAATACAACAAGGGCAATCTATAAAATTAATTTATTCTAATCATAAAGAAGAAATTGGTTGCTCTATAAGATGTTTATACAACTATATAGATATGGGACTTTTTTCTGTAAGGAATATTGATTTGCCTAGAAGAGTAAAATATAAGGTTAGGAACAAAAATAAATCTAAAGTAAAAAAAGATTACAGTTATAGAATTGGCAGAACTTATGAAGACTTTCAAAAGTTCTTAGTAGATAACCCAAATATTAATGTTGTTGAAATGGATACTGTTGAAGGAACTAAAGGTGGAAAAGTTTTGCTAACAATGATATTTAGAAATTTTAATTTTATGATAGCGAGGTTACTTCCAAATAAAACTAGTGAAGCTGTGAAAAAAGAACTTGACAATATTGAGAGAATTATTGGTACAGAATTATTTAAACGTGTATTTAAATGTATTTTGACTGATAATGGCAGAGAATTTCAAAGGCCAGATGAACTTGAAACTAGTTTAGATGGTAGCAAAAGATGTTGGATTTTTTATTGTGACGCTAACCGTTCTGACCAAAAAGCTAAAGTAGAAAAAAATCATGAATATATTAGATATATTATCCCAAAAGGTACTTCTATGGATAATTACAATCAATCTAATATTGATTTAATGATGAGCCATATCAATAGTACAGCACGTGAAGTTTTAAACTTTGCTATACCATTTGATATGGCTAGTATATATTTAGGTATGGATACAATGAAAAAATTAAACTTTTTTAAAATCCATCCTGACAATATTATACTAAAACCATATTTAATTAACAAGAAAAAATAATAAAAAATGTATTAGATAAAGTAACTAAAAAGTGGAATTTAGTCTTGCACACAACTAAAAATCCACTTTATTTTTTAATTTTAGGTATTTTTATTTTATTTCATAATTTTCTATTTTCCTTTCAATCTGGCATTTAGTCTTGCATCTCAAGCAGGAATTTACTTTTGCAATTAACCTATTTTTTATTTTACAATCAATTAACTTCAAATTTATATGTATTTTCGTTAATAGGAAATATAATTTCTTCTTCCTCTGTATTGATTGGTATCTCAAAAGCAATTATTCCTGTAGTTATTTCACCTGGTTTGATAGTTACACTAATTAAATTTGTATTACTATAAACTTTATTGTAGTCTGACCCATATACATTCCCATCATCACATAACATTGTTATTAATGGTTCATATAAATTAAAATTATAATTTGATATATTCTTTATATGCACTTTATATGCAACATATTTATATCCAGTTTGTGGTTTTACTACACTTTCATCGTTATAATCTAAAGTGATACTTTCAAGTTTTAATACAACATTACCAAGATCTGCATCTTCATTTAGTTTATATATAGGAATATATCTTTCTGCTTGTATATCCCAATCTAAATCATAGTCATCAAAATAAGCTGCAATTTCTGAAACAAATATTATACAAAATATCCAAAATATTGCTATTGCAATTGAAATACTTGATAGTACTACACCTGCAATTTGCATAGCTTTTGATTTATTTTTCTCTGTTTTCTTAAAAATAGCAACCAAACCAAAAACAAAAGACATAATTGCTGGAACTATTGATATAATTCCCAAAACAGGTATAACAGAAATAAAAATTGATAATATTCCCAATATTAAAGATGCCACTGCCATATAAATTACCTCATTTCTTATTATGCTTTTTTCTTTTTACCCTTTTTAGCCTTAAATTTATCTATTGCTTTTTCTAAAGAATACCATAGTGAAGATGCTATAAATAGTGAAGAGTATGTACCAACTACTACACCTATTATTAATGGTAAAGAAAATTCTTTTAAAGTTTGTTGATTATTAATTACTGCAAAAATATAAACAACTATTACTGCTACTACTGTTGTAAGAGAAGTTATTATTGTTCTATTTAATACTTGTGAAATACTTAAGTTTATTGTTTCTAATAAATCTTTTGATCTAGTAACCTTCTTTTTGTTTTCTCTTATTCTATCATAAACAATTATAGTATCATTAATTGAGTAACCAATTATTGTTAACGCTACGGCAACAAAAGTAGTATTTATTGGAAATTTAATAATTCCATAAATTGCTATTATAAATAACACATCGTGAATTAAGGCTATTATTGCAGTTATTGCAGCTGGGAATCCTAATGTTTTAAATCTTATAGCTACATATATTAAAATTAGTGCTACTGCTACCACTACTGCTATTAATGCAGAATTTAATAAATCTTTTCCATAAGATGCTTGTACATTTCTAACTGAAGGTTCATCCATATTTACATATTTTGCTTTTAATGCTTCTACAACTTTATCTGACGTTTCTTCATCCATTGGACTACATGTTATAGAAACAGCATTATTTCCACCTGTTACCTTCTGAATTAAAGGCTTTTCATTAGTTATTTCAAATACAACATTTTGAATTTCATCATTATTAAACTCTTCATTTATATTTGCTTCAATTTTTGTTCCACCTTTAAAGTCAACATCAAATTTATAACCTGTGATAAGTCCATATGTAATTCCACCAACAATTATTAAAAGGGAGAATATAATAAATAAATGTCTATATTTTAAAAAGTTAATCTTCATATTATTTTGCCTCCTTTTTAATACCAAATAAAGAAACATGCTTTGCTCCTAAAGGTAAAATTTGTTTTAATATAAATTTAGTTACTACAACTGCTGTAAATAAACTTACTACTACACCTACGGCAAGTACAATACCAAATCCTTTAACTGGTCCTGTACCAAATATGTATAATAATATTGCAACAGCAAATGTTGTAACATTACCATCCACTACTGCAGCCATTGCAGCTTTAAAACTTTTCTCAAAAGCTTTTGTTGGTGATAATTTATTTCTTAATTCTTCCTTAAATCTTTCAAAAATTATTACATTTGCATCAACAGCCATACCAGCTGAAAGTATAAGTCCAGCTATACCTGGTAATGTTAAACTTATTCCTGTTGATGACATGATAAGTAAAACGATTGCAACATATGCAATTAAAGCAATGCTAGAAACTACTCCTGGTAATCTATAACATACAATCATTACTAAACAAATTATAATTAAAGCAACTATTCCTGCTTCTATACTTACTTCTAAAGCTTTTTGACCAACATAAGGACCTACATATTCCTTACTTACTACACTTAAGTTAAATGGTAATGTACCAGAATCTATAAGCATAGCATATTCTTCAGCTTGTGTTTTCTTTTCAGAATAAGTTCCTGTTCCCATAGTTATAATTGCAGTACTTGACTCAATCTTTTCATTAACAACGGGTGCTGTTATTTCTTCATCATCTAAATATATAGATAATGTTTTACCAACTAAATTAGCAGTTGCCTCAGCAAACTTTTTAGTTCCTTCATCACTAAAAGTTAAAACTACATGTGGTGAAGGTAATCCTGTATTATCAATTGGATCTTCACTATATTTTGCTGATTTTATATCATCACCAGCAAGTAAAACATTTCCATCAGGATCTCTAAATTCAATTTTAGCAGTTTTATCAAGTCCTTCAACTGCACTTAAAGGATCTTTTGAAGTATCATCTGTGTTAGCTGGTATCTCAACATATATTTGACTTGTTGAAACATCTGATCTAACTATATAATCAAAGATATTTTTAGCTTCCAATCTTTTCTTAATAACTGTTTCTGATTTTTTTAAATCTTCTTGTGATATTTCTGTACCATCATCAGCATTTGCTTGATACACAATTGTTACTCCACCACTTATATCTAATCCTGTTTTTATTTCCTTTATACTTTTAATAATAGTTTTATCTCCAATTTTTAATCCAAATATAGATAAATATGCAATAACTACTATTAAAACTATAGAAATTATTAGCTTAATAACATTATCTTTTTTCAAAATAATCCCTCCTATAATACGATAATTATACTATCTTTAAAGTACATAGTCAACAATTTAACGCTAAATTACTACATTTTTTTGCAATACATTACATAAAAATTACAATAAAAAAGTTACCTTTATTTTAAAGATAACTTCTTTTATATTTTTTAATTTTTAATGCTATTTTTAAAGTCTTCTTCTGCTTTTTCAGATTCACTCATTACTTTTTCTTTAGAGTCTTCCTTTTGTTTCTTATGTACTATATCATAGATTATATCATATGATTTTTTAGGATCACGTAATGCATAAACAACTAAACCATTCCTTTTATTTTCTGCATTTGTATATATTATTATAACGCCATAACCAAGTATTCTATCCCATATAGTTCTTCTAATTTCTATTTCTTTTACATTAGCATATTCAATATTTTTTCTATGCTGATTTAAAAAATCATCTTCATAGACCATATGGCTTTCATAAAATTTATATGTAATATGTTTATATTGTATCATTTGAATTACTATATGTACTATTAGTTTAACAATACATATTGCAAGTGCAATAAAAGAAATATAGTTTAATAATTCAAAAGCAGTTAAATTATCAGTTATATTTATCTCAAAAGCTGATATTGATGTCTTCCCATAGGATAATAACAAAATAAGTAATAATATTATCAGTATCATAACAATAGTTGACTTTATTTTTCTACCTGTAGGCATAAAAATCTCATACAACAAGTTAAATTTAGGTGTCAATTCATATAATAATTTTTCATTATTTTCTATATAATTATCTTCCATACTTACTCCTCTATAATAGTACCTATTTTTTCTCCTGAAACTGCTCTTATAATAGAATTTTCTTCATTTAAAGCAAATACACATATTGGAATTTTATTTTCCATACATAAAGTTATTGCTGTTGTATCCATTACTCCTAATTTTTCAGATATAGCCTGCATATATGTAACACTATCATACTTTTTAGCATCGTCATATTTCTTAGGATCTTTGTTATATACACCATCAATATTTTTAGCAAGTAATATGACATCTGCTTCCATTTCTATAGCTCTTAAAGCTGCAGCAGAATCAGTTGTAAAATATGGACTTCCTGTTCCACATGCAAATATTACAATTCTTCCCTTTTCTAAATGTCTTAAAGCTCTTCTACGTATATAAGGTTCAGCAATTTGTTTCATTTCAATTGCTGTCATTACTCTTGTTTGTATTCCTTTTTTCTCAGTCATTTCCTGTAACGCTAAAGCATTTAATGTTGTAGCAAGCATTCCCATATAATCTGCTGTTGCTCTTTCCATATAGCCCTCGCCATATTTACCACGCCAAAAGTTTCCAGCTCCTATTACAACAGCAATTTCTATATTTTCTTCTGATAATTTTACTAATTGTTCCACAACCCTCTCTAGTTTACTTCTATCAATTCCTCTTCCATCAGTACCGCCAATAGCTTCACCGCTTAATTTCACTAATATTCTTTTATACTTTGGATTCATAATTTCACCTCGTAGTTATTATATCATTTAAAACAATTTGTGTAAACATTTAAATATATATCTTTTAATAAAACTTTACATTTTAGTTAAGCCCATAGTATTAAGTAAATAAAAAGTATCACATACCTGTGCTATATACTTTCTATCATGTGATACACTTATTATAGCGCCAGAATATTCTTTAAGTAAATTATTTATTAACGGTGTAGATAAAGGACTTAAATTTCTTGTTGGCTCATCAAGTATAAGCACATTACACTTTTGCATAATTAAATCTACAATAAAAAGTTTTGCCTTTTGACCTCCACTTAAATCTGATATATCACTAAATATTTCATCATTTGTAAATTTCATTGAACTTAAATATGTAATAGCAGTTGTTTTTTCCTCCTTTGTATACTCTTTTGTTAAAAATTCAATTGGACTCTTATAATTTTTAAAAATATCATCATAATTTTGTGGCATATATCCTACTTTTATATCTTTTCTTTGTTTTAGATTCTCGTAAATTTTCTTAAGCAATGTAGTCTTACCACAGCCATTTTCTCCTATAATACATACTTTTTCTTTTCCTACTACTTGTAAGTCTATATCTTTACAAAGTAATTTGTTCCCAATATATAAACAATCTAGCTTAAAATCAAGTATCACTTTTTTATTATGAATATCATCGTCATTATGAAATTTTGCTACAATTTGTTCTTCTATATCTGGTCTTTTGGTAAGTTCAACATTATCTAATCTTTTTTCAAATGATTTAACTGCTTTCATTTTTTTCTTTAATAATCTTCCCTTACTTGGCATTTGTCTTGATACTGTATTTAATTCATGATTTACCTTTTCATACATTCTTCTAAATTTTTCTAATTGTTTATTATACTCTCTTTTTTCATTTTGTGCTATGCTTTCTTGTCTAGTTATTAAATGTTGCCTCTTTTCTATATATTCTTTATATCCTATATGTTCATACGTTACTCTTGAATCTTGTTTATTATTAATCTTTTCTATGTGAAGTATTGCATTAGATGTATTTTCAAGCAAAACTTCATCATGTGATATATATATAATTGGAACAGTTTGATTTAATATAAATTCTTCTAACCAATTTAAGGTTTCAACGTCTAAATCATTTGTTGGTTCATCAAGTAAGAGCACATCTGGCTCATTTAATACAAGTTTTGCAAGTTGTAATTTTACTTTCTCTCCTCCGCTTAGTGTTCCAATCTTTTTATTTTCTTCTAAATATATTTCATTTAAACCTAGATCTTTAAATATTTTTTGAACCATATACATATAACTATATGCTTCAAAATTTACTTCACCATCCGGTGTATCTTTTAAAAAGAAGTCTTCTACAGTATTATCATTCCATTTATCATTTAAGAATTGTTCTAAATATCCTAGTTTAAGATTATTTTTTACTATTTTACCACTAACAATGTGTGCATAGCTTTTAATCATGTTATAATCATAGATGCATTTTAATAAAGTGGACTTTCCATTTCCTTCTTCACCGATTATAGCTAGTTTATCATTTTCTTTTAAAGTAAAATTTACTCCCTTTACTATTTCTTTTCCATCTAATGTTTTTATTTCTAATTTATTTACTTCTAACATTAATGCCCTCCTAGTATATAATATATCTGTTTCTATTTACTCCTCAATTAAATCACCCCCTATATATAAATAAAAAAAGTGATATACTAATATTAGTATATCACTCTTTAACAGACTAGCCATTAACTTGTTTCATAACTTCTTCAGCGAAATTAGTTTCTTCTTTTTCTATTCCTTCGCCTCTTTCAAATCTAGCAAATCTTCTGATTACTATATTTTCACCAATTTTTGCTATAAGATTTGTTAAAAGCTCTCCAACAGTAATATCAGGATCTTTTACAAATGGTTGATCTAATAAACAAATTTCTGAATAAAATTTCTTCATTCTTCCTTCCACCATTTTTTCAGCTATTGCTTCTGGTTTTCCTTCATTAATAGCTTGTGCTTTTAATGTTGCTTTTTCAGCTTCAACTACTTCTGCTGGAACATCTTCACGTCTAACGTATTTAGGAGCTACAGCAGCTATATGCATAGCTATATCTTTTACAAATGCTTTAAAATCATCATTGTTAGATACGAAATCAGTTTCTGAATTTACTTCTACTAAAGCACCATATTTACCATTATGTATGTATGCTTCTACTAATCCCTCTGATGCTACTCTACCAGCTTTTTTAGCTGCTTTAGCAATTCCTTTTTCTCTTAAAAGTTCAATTGCTTTTTCTATGTTACCATCAGTTTCAACTAATATTTTTTTGCAGTCCATTATTCCTGCACCAGTTCTATCTCTTAATTCTTTAACTTGTTCAGCTGTTATTGCCATTACAAGCACCTCCTAATTACTCTTTATCTTCTTTTTTTACATTATTTCTTCTATTATTTTGTCTTGGTTTTCTTTCTATTTTGTCAACGCCTTCTTTTTTAACTAGTTCTTCCATTGTTTCAATTTCATCATCTTCAACTGTAGCTTCAGCTAAATTTCCTTCTTTAACTTCTATAACAGCATCAGCTATTTTGCTAGCTATTAATCCTACAGATCTTACAGCGTCGTCATTACCAGGTATTACATAATCAACATCATCTGGATTACAGTTTGAATCAATTAATCCAATTGTTGGTATGTTTAATTTTCTAGCTTCTCTTGTACATATATATTCCTTTTTAGAGTCAGCTAAGAATATTAATGATGGAAGTTTATCCATTTCTTTTATACCACCTAAGTTTGTATTTAAAATTTCCATTTCTTTTCTTAATTTTATAACTTCTTTTTTAGGTAATACATCAAATGTTCCATCTTGTTCCATTTTTTCTAATGCTGCAAGTCTTGCAATTCTTTTCTTAATAGTATTAAAGTTAGTTAATGTTCCTCCTAACCATCTACTATTAATATAGTACATTCCACATCTTTCAGCTTCATTTTTCATAGTTTCTTGGATTTGTTTCTTTGTACCCACAAATAATACATATCCTCCTTCAGCTACTACTTTTTTAGTTAAGTTGTATGCTTCTTGTACTTTCTTTAAAGTTTTTTGCAAGTCTAGAATATATATTCCATTTCTTGCTGTAAATATGTATGGAGCCATTCTTGGGTCCCATCTTTTTGTTTGATGTCCAAAGTGAACACCAGCTTCTAGTAATGATTTCATTGGTATAATTGCCATTTAAAATTCCTCCTTCTTTTATACCTCCACAAATATCAACGTTTACTGCAACCATAATGGAAGAAGCGTAAACTACTTTTGTGTGTGAACTATGTGTATAATAAATGATATACGCAAGTACATATATTATAACATAAAAGCACCAGCTAATCAATAGCTGGTGCTCATTTTTATGTCTTTTTACCGTTACAATTTACAAAGTCCCGTACTCTCAATGTGATTTGCAATCGTTTTTACAGCTGCAAAAACATCTTTAGCCTCATGAATACAGGATTCATAGACATTAGTTTTAGAGAAAATTCTATATTCCGGGCAAATCTTTTTTGCCATGTTCTCGTACTCTGTTGTACGAGTAGTACTTTCTTCGCCTGACTTTGGATTACACTTCCGAACAATCGCTTCCTTAGTGGAAGCCAAGTACAGCAGTGCCGCAAACACATAATCTTTTGTGTTTGGAATTGCTGGCATCAAAATTTCGCTCTTGGTGTAGGTCTTCATTTCATTTGCCTCCTAAAAAGATTTAGTTTAATATAACATTTGAATTAACAAATGTTTATTGCCGTTTGAAGTTATGTTAATATTATATAACTTATTTATTAATAAGTCAAGTTTTTTATAATAATAAATATGAATAACTTCTAGCTTCTAGGGTATATTATTTATACCAAAATGAAATACAAAAGGTAATCAAATATTAAAAATTTGATTACCCTTTCTTATCATTATTCATCCCATATTATTGCTTTATCACCATATATACATCCCCATGGTGAACCTATTATACTTCCTTTTTTCTTATGTACTCTTATTTCTTTTAAATTTGATGAATTTGAAAAACAATTTGTATGTATCGAAGTTACACTTGATGGTATTTCTATTTTCTCTAATCCATTACAATTATTAAATGAACTTCCAATTCCTATTAGTTTATTTGGTAACTCAACTTCTGTCATTCCATGTTGATAGGAAAAAGCATTGTATCCTATTTTAGTTACATTACTATTTACAGTATATTTACCTGATATATTATATAGTACAGCCTTAAGTTCTGTTTTATCTTTATTATACAATACATTATTTTCTATACTATAATTCGGGTTGTTAGATGATATACTTACCTGTGGTAAATAATTTGTTCCTTTAAATAATGGATCTATATACTCTACTTTTTCACCTAATACTATACTTTCTATTTTAGGATTAAATCCACCAAAAGCGTAGTCTTCTACACTCAATACTGAATCTGGCAATTCTATATTTTTTAAATTTGTTGCTTGTTTAAAAGCTTTTTTTGTTATTATTTCTAATTCTTCTGCCAAATCTGTTTTTTCTATTATTTCATCTTTTATATAACATATTATTAGTTTTTTCTTATCTTTTGTATATAAACAATCTCCTTCTACTACATATGTATTATTATTTGGATCTAATTCTATTTTTGACACACTTTTTGGTAATTTGTCTGCATCTATATTTTTTAAACTCGATGGTAACTTTACAGTTTGTATGTTATATATGTCTAGAACTACTTCTATTCCCGTCACACCTTCTGGTACATCTAAAGTTGTATTTGATTTTAATGCATTGTCTGTCATAAACACTATGTCTTTTTCTTTTAATTCATTATTTTTTTGTATTAGCATTCCTCTTGTTTCATCAAATTCAAATATTTCATTTCCTTCTGTTATTTTTATTATTGATAAATTTTTATTTTGACCAAAAACATCGTTTCCCATCTTTTCTAAATTTTTAGGTAAAGTTATTTCTTTTAAATTACAGTTATAAAATGCTCTAATTTCAATTTCTTCCAAATTCTTTGGTAATTCTATTTTTGTTAAACTTGTACAATCAGAAAAAGTATGATATTTTAATACTTTTATATTATCTGATAAAGTTATATTTTGTAATTTTTCACAATGATAAAAAGCTGAGTATCCTATTTCTTTTACACTATTTGCCATTTGTACTGTTATTAAATTTGAACAGTCTCGAAATGCATAAGCTCCTATATACTCTACTCCTTCTATTGTTCCATCTTCTTTTTCTCTTTCTTGCATTATTACTTGTTCTAATGTA
>CALXJG010000020.1 GCA_944388565.1 uncultured Clostridia bacterium | reverse complement strand
CGAGTTTTGCTTACTCCTGTCTACTGTTCATTTACTTTTTTTGAAATTTTTTGTTGCATTTCAAATGGAAATTCTGGAAAATGTGCAAATTTTCACAAAAGTAATAAAAGAAAAAATATAACGCAAAAATCAAAAATAAAAGAATATAACAAAAATAGCTTTAGGGACAAATCATTTACTTTTAAATTCATCGTCCCAAAGCTTATTCTTTAATTTTATCTACAATAAAAATACTTCATACTTTTTATTATATTTTACAAATATATTCGACTATACAGCATAAATCGCTTAAAATACAAGCATTAATTAATACAAAAGCATTCTGGCAAAAATCAAGAACATACTTTACAAGCCTATCACAAACAATGCATTTAAATGTAAAATTATTTTCAAAATCGTACAATGATACTTCTATATATATCCTACACTTATTATAATAATCAAACTTTACTTCACTTATATATACTATTTTACCTATCATATACACTCTATTCATAAACCACTCCTAAAAAGCAAAAAACAAAGATAACAAACAAAATAAATAATAAAATATATGTACTTTCAACATAACTTTACTAGTACATATATTTTTAAATGTATTTACCATATTGGATGGACAAAGTCCCTTTAATACTAATACATCTTTTTATATATTCCTTAAAATATATACTCTGATTTTGTATTAGAGCCAACACGCGAACCATAGTTATCGTTGGAGTTAGTAGGATTGTTGTTACTACGGTTGCCAGTATACCAGTTGTCAGAATTAGTGTTGTAGTTATATCCACGAAGAACACGGTTATTGCTAGAATGATTTTGACCTTGCCCAGCTTTATTTATTGTTCTAAATAAAAATATTTTTTTACAAAACTATCTACATTTGCTATTTTTATATATCCTATATGCCCTACTAACATTTGTTTTGCTTCATCCACATTTATTTCACCATTTTTGAACATATATCTTATTTTTCCTAATTTTTTTACTATACTTTTCTTCCCTCTTTTATTTATTCTCACATTTCCAATTTTTATTGTGTATCCACAAAACTTTATTCCTTGTTTTAGTGGAAATATATTTGTTTTACTATTTAACTTTAAATCTAATTTTTCTATATAAAATTTATTTATTTTGCAAAGTAATTCTTTTGCTTTTTCTTTACTTTCGCATATTATGCAACTATCATCCATATACCTATAATAATATTTACACTTTAATTCACTCTTTATATACCTATCTACCTCATTTAAATATATATTTCCATACATTTGTGATGTATAATTTCCAATTGGTATTCCTTTTTCTACTATATCGTCATATTCTTTTGTACTCTCTAGCAATGTATATGTAAATTTTAAAAAGTTTTTATCATTTACTTTTTTACTTATTATTTCATACAATATTTTTCTATTTATGCTAAAAAAGAATTTTGATACATCCATTTTTATTATATACCCTTTTTCCCACCTTTTATATAGCTTATACATTGCCTTCTTTATATCCACTACACATTTATGCATTCCTTTTCCTTTTATACAAGCATACGATGTTGATATAAACTGAGGTACAAATATTTTTTCAATAAACTCCTTTACATACCATGTATGTAATATTCTATCTTTAAATGATGCCGCTAGTATTCTTCTTTCTTTTGGTTCATATACATAAAACTCTTTATAATTTCCAAATTTATAATTACCCAGCAACAAACAATTGCATATACTTAATATATTTTCTTCTACCCTTAAACTAAATAATATTACATCTTTTCTATATCTTTTACCTTTTCTTGCAAATAAATAGGCTTTATACATTTTTTCATATGTTATGCTAGGTACAAAACAGTTTTTAACTTTCTTTGCCATTTGCAACACCTATACTTTTTACATATCCACCTAATATTTTCCCTAATTCTCCTAACATCTTTATACTTGTCATTTTCTTTTTTGAATCTATGTACCTATTTTCATACATCACCCTTATTAAACTTCTTTGATATGCAAACAAAGCATCTATTTCATTACATATATCCAATCTTCCATTTCTTTTATACATCAGTCTATATATATTATACATTGTTTTATACATTGCTTTTTGGAACTGATCTCCTATACTAAGTCTACATATTTTTGGTGACTTTGATATTATATTTGTTATATATACTATATATTCTTCATATCTTGGCAATAACTTAAATGAATTCATACTACCTCACCAAGTTTTCCACTTAAATATTTTCTTATACATTTTAATATATTAATTTTACATCTAAATACTTTTACAAAATGATTTAGCTTTTCACTAGCAAAGCAAAAATCACATTCATTAAAAGCTCTAACATAATACATTTTTCCATTGTATACTAAATCAGATTTGCTACAATAATCATATATTACATATGGTATATCTTTCATTAAACTTACATATTTTTCCAAACTACTACATGGTATTCCTACTTTTATACTTTTTCCAAAACTTGTTATTTTTAACTTTAGTACTTCATTTAATATATATGCATCTATTCCAAGTGCTACAAAAAAAGCTCCTAATCTTATCATACATATTTTATTTTCTTCTTCTAATTTTAAATTGTTATATATTTCTAAAAACTCCATAAAAAAACTCTCCTTTCTTGGCAAGTTAACATTTACTTTTTTGTAAATGTTAACTCGCCGTTAGGGGAGTTAACTCGCCGTTAGGGGAGTTAACTCGCCGTTAGGGGAGTTAACTCGCCGTTAGGAAACTCGTAAAACGACTATACATAAATTGCTAATTTTATTTTACAATTTACTTTATCTCTCTTCACGCTATTTATATATAGCCGTTTTACAGCTACATATTGTACGCTCACTTCCTATCCAATATCAAGGTATATATACATTCTTAAATACGCTACATACTCTCTACATAAGCAATATGTAGCTATTTTCACCTATCCTAGTCTATTCGCACTCCATTCTTGTACTATCTCTATCTTTAAATTATTCGACAGTGGTCAGTGCTACAAATACAAGCCAACACGCGAACCAAAGAGATCGAGGGAGCGAGTAGGATTGTAGTCACCACGGAAGCCAGAATACCAGCCGTCAGAATCAGAGTCGTAGTAATATCCACGAACAACACGGTCACTGCTAAAATACGATTCTGCTGTCCAATCATATACATTTCCAGCCATATCATATATATTATTTACTGAACCTACTGAACCTGTTGACTTTCTACTACCACTAAAGTTTGCATTAACACCATTTTGTGCATTTACTGGATATGTGGATACATTATTGTCTTTACTCTTTGCAAACCATCTCATTGTTGCATTCCACTGACTTCCATATATCATATTTGATTTTATCTTTGTTCCACTTAACTGAGTAGCATATTTCTTTTCTTTTGCATACATTGTATACCATGTTTGATCTCCTATATCTTCATTTCCTTTTTTACTTACTACTTTATCTTTACTTAAATCTCCTGTTTCGTATCTTCCTATATAAAATCCATGATATTCTTTTACACTATTATATATTTCATTATATTCCTTTTGCATTAAAGTTTTTAAATCTGTTGCATTTTTTAGACTTATTCCAAGTATTGTATTTATTGTATTTAAATTATTTATATCATTATCATAATCTGTAACAACATCTGGTTCTCTATAGCCAGTTGATGAATATGGTATCTCTGTTCCTGTATTTGGGCCATCTTTTGTAAACTCCCAAAGCTTTCCTCTCATATTTGGATTTCCATTTTCATCATTTGTTCCATCTTCTTCTGCAAATAAATTTAGCTCATTTTCTGGTACTGGTACCCATACAAACTCACTTTCATCTGGGGCTATTACTACTAGTCCTGTTTCTATTGTTTGTTCTTCTTCTTTTTCTGATACCTTAAATCCTTGTGGTATTATTGCTGTATCTTTTCCTCCATCTGAATTTGTTGTTGTATATGGTGTATCATCCGCTACTGGTACTCCTGGGGTTACTTCTGTTTCTTCCTCTTCTGGTGGTGTTACTACAGTTTCTCCCATTATTTCTTTAAACCATTTTTCTTCTTTTTCTATTGTTCCTGTATATACTAACTTTCCGTTTTGTACTTCTACTTTTCCTTCTAATCCACTACTTTTTATACTTGTTAGTATTTCTTCTATCTTTGGTGTTGTTGTTTCACTTAAATTTAATTCTTCTGCTTTAAATCCTCCTAATGTATCTGCTGTTTGTTTTGCTATATACATTGTTAATTCTGATTGTAATGTTTTTACATCTGATTTAAATGTTGCTTCTTTTGCATTTTCTATTGGGTTATTGTTATTTAATGTTAATATTACTGCTGCTGCAAGAATTATTATTACTATTATTGTTATTACTAGTGTTATTAGACTTATTCCTTTCTTTTCTTTCACTTTTTATTCCTCCTTTTGTTTTGGTTCATTATGGTTTTTTACGTACAAAAAGCCAGCTTAAAATATTTCTATTTTAAACTAGCTTCTTTATATATTTTACAATTTTTTCCCTCTTCTATTTTCTTGTTTTTTAATAAAGAACTACTTGTGTATGTGTGTAGTTCATTGCTATTTGTACGTCCTTTTGTTACCATAATTTCACCTTTTCTTTTGTATATCTCATCCTTGATATATATTTATTCTAACACATTCTTTTTTCTTTTGCAATATCTTTTATTATAAATTAATTTTATTAAATACTACTGCTAAAATATTTAACTATTATATATCCATATATGTAATTTTAGTTCTATTTTTCATTCTTAGTTTTTTTATTATCATAATTAAAGTATTTGCTATATAATCTATATCTAAAAAGCTATTTGCATCTCCAAAAGTAAATCTAATTGAACCATTTGCTTGTTCTTTTGTAAGTCCAATTGCAGAAAGTACATGTGAAGGAGTTAGACTTGATGTATTGCATGCACTACCACTAGATGCACATATACCATACATATCAAGCATTGCGAGCATTGTCTGTGAGTCTATTCCATTAATACATATATTTACATTACCTGGTAATCTATTAATCATTGTACCATTTACTTTTATTCCATCTAAATTATTTTGTAATTTAGTAATAAAATAATTTCTATAATTTAATAACTTTTCGTTATATCTTTGTATATTAGATGTAGAAATTTCAATTGCTTTACCTAGACCAACTATTGCCGGAACATTTTCAGTACCAGCTCTTTTAGATTTTTCTTGATGCCCACCAAAAATTAAATTATGAAAATCTATATCCCTTTTTATATACGCTGCACCTATTCCTTTTGGTCCATAGAATTTATGTGCCGATAGTGATAGTGCATCAATATTTAATTTATGAACATCTATTTCTACATTTCCTATTGCCTGTACAGCATCAGTATGAAATAAAATATTATTTTCTTTTGCTATTTTTCCTATTTGTTCTATAGGCTCAATTGTTCCTATCTCATTATTTGCAAACATTACACTAATTAATATTGTATCTTCTCTTATACTATTTATTAGTTGATTTAAATTAATTATTCCTCCTTCATCCACATCCAAATATGTTATATCAAATCCTTCTTTTTCTAGATTTTTACATGTATTTATTATAGCCATATGCTCAATTTTAGTGGTAATTATATGTTTACCTCTATTCTTATTTGCTCTTGCAATACCAGATATAATCATATTATCTGCTTCACTTCCACCAGAAGTAAAATATATTTCATCACTTCTTGCTCCTATTGCTGTAGCAACTTTACATCTTGCATTATCTATAGCAAGTCTTGCATTTCTACCTATTGAATATCCAGATGATGCATTACCAAAATTTCTTGTAAAATATGGCAACATTTCTCTTAAAACTTCATCTTTTACAAAAGTCGTTGCACTATGATCTGCATACACTATTCTTTCCATTTTGCACCTCTTTTCATAGTATATATGATATTTTATGATTTTCTTTTTTGTTATGTTATATCTAAAAAAGCAAAAAGTATGAAATTATATAAATTATAATCTCATACTTTCTATTTTTATGCCATCTTACGATTAAATACTTTAAAAGAAGTTATTAGAAATACTGTTATTAAACATATTGCAAAAGCAAATGATTTTACTATAAATAACGAACTATCAAACATTAAACTTAAATAGAAATCGTTATTTATACTTAGAACATTTGGGAAAAATGGTGTTACTAGTTTTAAAAGTAAAAATTCCATTTCTCCATTAATAACATATGATAGTAAAGTGTTGTCAATTAAAAACAATATCATAGTAATGCTAACCGGAAATATCGAACTTTTAAATAATGTTGATAACATTACACCAAATATTATATATACTAATATCTTTATATCCTGTAATAAAAATCTAAGAATATGATATATTGTTGGATTAATCTCTTTTATTTGATTATCTTGCATATATACATATGGACTTAATTCGTGTTCGCCAAAAAAAATATTTCCAAAAAGTTGTATAAGTAAAGATAATAATATAGAAATGACAATTAAAATTACAAGTAGAGTTATTATTTTAGCAAGTAATATTTTCCATCTTTTATTTGGAGTTATAAATACCTGTTTTATTGTCCCTTTTGAAAATTCACTTGATACAATTGATGCCGATATTATTATCATAAATAAAGTAAGTACAATAATTATTGCATTTTCTGCACCGCTAACATAAGAATCGTTATAATTTGTTAACTCTGCACCATTAGTATTTATATTATTTTTAACTTTATATTTTTCTAATTCAATTTTCTCTTCTAATGCTTCTTTTTGCTCATTTGTAAGCAAACTACCATCTCTAAGTAATCTTTCTTTAGCATTAACAATTGTTGCTCTTGAACTAAGTTTCCATATATTAGCAGGATCTGCATATCTTGTTAATTCATATTCTTTATTTAATTCTTCTGCATATATTCTTGCCTCATAAGCATATTTTTTTAAATTTTCTTTTTTGTAATCTTCTTTCCTAATTTCTATATATTCTTCATATTTATCATTATATAAAATATCTCTTAAATAATTTACTTCTTTTTCTAAACTTTCTTTACTTTCTTCACTGCTATTTACTAAACTAAGTTCTAATGGTATTAATTTATATATTAACTCCCTTTTCCAATAATATGTAAAACTTTGTTTATTACCTATAAAGATAGGTATATCATTTTCTAAAGCATAGTTATAATAGTTATAAAATACTTTTACTTCTTCTATTTTCTTTTTTGATTCTTCACTTTTATTATTTTCATAATTTTTCTTTTCTTTTTCATAGGTACTATTTAAATTTTCTAGTTGTTCTTTTAACATCTTATCATTATCGTATACTTTTCCATTTAGTGTCATTGTTGAATTTATATACCCGTTACATAAAAATATTTCTACTACTAATGTAATTATAACTGCTGCAATAAATATAAGTACAATCTTCTTTTTAAATATTTTTGTAAATTCATTTATACATAGGTTTATCATAATATTCCCCCTATTATATATTTTTCTTTTTAAATATAGTAAAACTAATTACAATAAATAAAATCATACATATAACTGTAATACTAACGCAAGAAGTTAAGTCTATACTATTTACAAAAGTATTAGTTCTATCTAAAAACATGGTAGATACCATATTTTCACTATTTTTAAATAATCCACTTGTTATATCAAAATTATTAAATGGTATATATTTAACCCATTCCATGTTTATAAATTTATTTATGCTATTCATAAATAGTGAATTTCCAAAATACAAAAATACACTTAAAGCAAGTGGTACACCCGCCTCATTTGATATAAGTGAAACCATAAAAGCAAATAATATATATACCAAAATCCCTATATCTCTTGTTAAGAATCTAAGTACAGTATAACTAAAACTATTAAGTACATTAACATTTCCATTTGATATATATAAATAATTATTTAAATCATAATCTTTGTATATTATATTTCCAACAATTTGTGCTAGTATTGAAAAAATAATAGTAATTATAGCTAAATTTAGAACAATAACAAGTATTTTTGAAAGTAATATTTTCCATCTTTTATTTGGAGTCATTAATATATGTTTTATAGTTCCATCAGAAAGTTCTTTTCCAAGTATTATTACAGTATTTATAATAAAAAATATTGCAATCATTGGGATAGATATCATTTCAACTATATACATATATGATTCGTTATAATTTGCTATATTGTCAAGTCTTACATTAGAACCTTCATTATGCTCTAATTTATAATTTTCTAGAGCTATTATATCATTTAACTCTTTAATTTTTTCAGAAGTTATATCTTTATTTAAAAGATTTAATTTTGCACTTTCTATTTTTTTTATACATCTTACTTTCCACCTATACATATCATTATTGTATTTACCAATTTCATATTTTTTTTCTAAATCTTTAACATCTAAATAAGCTTGTCTTTGCTCTTTTGTTATAAATCCGTATTCATAATCTTTATTTATCTTATCTATTTCATATTTTATATATTCATCAAAACTATCCTCATTTAACATTTCAAAAAGTTTTTCTATATTTTCATTAACTTCTTCTTTTTGTTTATCATTTGTATTATTAATAAGGGAAGTTTTAAGACTAATAATCTCATTTACTATATTATATTTATAATAATCGTTTTCTCCTCCACTTTCTAAAGGTATATTATTATTTATTACATAATCATAGCATTCTTTTTTTATTTTTGAAAATTCATATTCATAAGTATTAGCATCTTCAAAATTTAAAGATATATTTATATGTTTTAGTTCTTCTTTTAGTGTATAGTTATTAACTTTTAATTCTTCATTTGTTATATTTTTGCTTTCTATTAAATAATTTGCAACTGCTGCTACAAATAGACTAAATATTAAAAGTATTAAGAAAAACCAAGTAAAAGTCTTCTTGTAAATCTTAGAATTTTCATTTAAACAAAGATTAATAAAATTACTCATTAATTTTTCCTCCTGTAACATTTAGATATTCTTCTTCTAATGTTGCTTTTTTTATTGAAAATTCATAAACTGTTATACCATTACTTAGCATTATATTAATTAGTAAATCTATCTTATCTTTTTTAATACTTACTTCTAAAGCTTCTTTTTTATCATTAACCTCATATCCATTATTTACTAAAATATCTTTTGCCTTTTTATTATCACTAGTAATAATTTTGTATATTGCTTCGTTATCATTTTTATCTTTAATTTCTGTTATATTTTTTAAACCTTCTATCTTTATAAGTCTACCTTTATCTAGTATTCCTACTCTATCACACATTAATTCTACTTCACTTAATAAATGACTTGAAACAAATACACAAACTCCCCTGTTATGTGCTAAATCTTTTAACAAATCTCTTAACTCATGTATTGCAACAGGATCAAGTCCATTAGTTGGTTCATCTAAAACAAGTAATTTTGGGTTTCTTATTAAAGCTAAAGCTACAGACATTCTTTGTTTCATACCTAATGAATATTTCTTTACTTTAAGTTTTATTTTTTCCTTTAATCCAACAATGTCTACTATCTCATCTATTCTTTTTTTATCAACTTTATATATTCTTGCTACTAATTTTAGATTTTCATAACCAGTCATATATTCGTACAAGTCCGGATTTTCAACTATTCCTCCTACATTTTGCATTGCTTTTTCGAAGTCTTTTTTTATGCTATAACCATTTATACAAATATCACCATCACTAAATGGTATGAGTCCAAGTACCATCTTCATTGTTGTAGTTTTTCCTGCTCCGTTTGGTCCTAAAAACCCAAAGATTTCACCCGAGTTAACACTAAAAGTTAAATTATCGATAATTTTAGTTCTCCCAAATGATTTACTTACATTTTTTATTTCAAGAACTACTTTTTCCATATACTATCCTCCTATACAAAATTATTTATATTATGATATAACAAATGTATTGTCAAAATTTGTCGAAATTTGTAATATTTTTAATATAAACAAAAAAATATGAGATTATACATTTATATATAACCTCATACTTATATACATTTTTATATTAACATTTTATATGATATTTTTTTACAAAATTAAAAAGTTGTACTTAAACGCACACCGTGCTCCATAGTAACGTCATGGTTATGGTACATTCCCCAATATATGTCTGCAATATTTCCTCATTTGGATATTCTTTATAAAAATTTCGCATATTTCTCAGATTTCTACTAGAAAAGCCCTGAATTTCTGGAAATTCTGTTTTTAAATCTATTGATAAATTTTCAATAAACTTATTTCCCCATTTTACATTGTCTGATATTATTTTTCCAATATTCCAATACATATATATCATTTCAGTGTTCACTGCTTGCATTGCTTTATATTGTGATTTTAATATTTCTTGTCTAATATTTTCAAAAATTTTTTATACTTACTTATATCTATTCCATTTTCCATTTTTAACCTTCTTTCTAATTTGGCAGACATTGTCTGCCAAATTAAATATTGTTACCATCAAAATTATTATACCATTTGTTTTCTCAAATTTCATTAAAAATTTAAAAATAAATTATTTTTATTTACAATTAAGCTACACAAATTTTAATAATCTGTGTAGCCTTTTGTATTTATTATTTGATTACATATTTTTGTAACATTTCATGCATATTCCTTCATCACTAAATTCGTGTGAATATGTCCAACATCTAGGACATTTTACACCTGTTGATTTTTCAACTAACACTTTATGTTCATCTGATTTTTCAACATTTAGCTCAGAAATTATTGCAACTAAAGCAATTTCTTGTTTATTATTATTTATAAAGTCAAACTCATCTTCTGTAGCATATATTGTTATTTGTGCATCTAATGCACTTCCTATTTCTTTTTTTGCTCTTGCTTCTTCAATATCTTTTGCAAAGCTTTCTTTAATTTCAAATATCTTATCCCATTTTTGAACTATTTCATCATTATCATATCTATTAGTTTCAGTTGGGAAATCTTCAAGTAAAATACTTACTTTCTTATCTTCTCTTGTATTCATATAACTATATATTTCTTCAGAAGTAAATACAAGAATTGGTGAAATTAATCTTGCTAAACTATATAATATATCATACATAGTTGATTGTGAACTTCTTCTTAAATCATGATCTTTTCTAAATGTATAAAGTCTATCTTTTATAACATCAAGATATTTTGCACTAAGTTCAACTGTACAGAATCTATGAATTTCATTATATACCAAATGATAATCATAAGTATTATATGCATCATTTATATATCTTACAAGATTATTTAATTTGTACATCATGTATTTATCAAGTTCGTCTCTTTTTTCATACTCAACATAATCAGCTTTTGGATCAAAATCTGCAGTATTTCCAAGTAAAAATCTTACAGTATTACGTATCTTTTTATATACCTCAGATATTTGCTTTAATATATCTTTAGATAAACGTATTTCACTATGATAGTCAGATGAAGTAGCCCATAATCTTAATATGTCAGCTCCATATTCATTAACTATATCAAGTGGAGCAATACCATTACCAAGAGATTTTGACATCTTCTTTCCTTCTCCGTCAACAACCATACCATGTGTTACTACTTCTTTATATGGAGCATATCCTTTAGTTGCAACAGATGTTAGAAGTGATGATTGGAACCATCCTCTATATTGATCATTACCCTCTAAATACATGTCAGCAGGTCCTTCTGGTAGCCCATAATGTTCATTTAATACTGCTGCATGTGATGAACCAGAATCAAACCAAACATCCATTATATCAGTTTCTTTAACTAATTTATCAGATCCACATTCACATACATGTTTTTCACCTAATATTTCCTCAGGTGTTTTTTCAAACCAAGAATTTGAGCCTTCTTTTTCAAATAATTCTTGTACTTTCTTTATAGTATCTTCATTTATGTATTCTTTTCCACATTTTTCACAGTAAAATATAGGGATTGGGACACCCCAACATCTTTGTCTTGAAATACACCAATCTGCTCTATCCTTAATCATATTTGTCATTCTTTCAACGCCCCAATCAGGATACCATTTTACATTATGTATTTCTTTTAACACATCATCTCTAAAGCCATCAATTGAAGCAAACCATTGTGTTGTAGCTCTATATATAACTGGCTTTTTACATCTCCAACAATGTGGATATTGGTGAGTTAATTCTTTTGCTGCAAATAAATCACCAGAATTTTCAAGGAACTCTATAATAGCTTTATTTGCTTTTGCATAGAACATTCCCTCAAATTGTCCAGCCTCTTTAGTCATATGACCATGTTTATCAACTGGAACTATTATTTCTATATCTTTATATCTTTTACAACATAGATAGTCTTCATGTCCATGACCTGGTGCAGTATGTACACAACCAGTACCTGCATCTAAAGTTACAAGTAAATCTTTATCACTACCAAGTATTACTCTTGAAGTTTTATTTTCTATAACTGGATTTAAGCAAATAACATTTTCAAGTTCTTGACCTTTAAAAGTTGCTAATATTTCATATTCTTCAATTCCACCAATTTGCATTACTTGTTCTAACAAATCTTTAGCCATTATATATCTTTCATTATTTCCATTTTTTGTAGCTTGAACTAAAGCATATTCAAAATCAGGATTTAATGTAATAGCTTGGTTACCAGGTAAAGTCCAAGGAGTTGTTGTCCATATTACTACATAAGTATTATCTAAATTACCATATTTAGATAATAATCCTTTATCATCTTTTACTCTAAATTTAACATATATTGATGTTGATGTATCATCTTTATATTCAATTTCAGCTTCAGCAAGTGCAGTCTCACAATCACTACACCAATAAACTGGTTTTAAATCTCTGTATATATAGCCTTTTTTATACATATCACCAAATACGCCTATTTGTGCAGCTTCAAAATTTTGATGTAAAGTAAGATATCTCTTTGATTTATCTTTGTAATCACCAAGTCCACCAAGTCTTTCAAATTGTTTTGCTGTTCTTTCAACTGCATCTAATGCATACTCTTTACAAATTTCTCTAAATTTTGAAACTCCAACTTCATCTTTAGTTACCTTAAGATCTTGTTGTACTTTCTTTTCAATTGGAAGACCATGTGTATCCCAACCTGGTACATATGGTGAATAAAAACCATTCATTGTTTTATAACGTATTATAATATCTTTTAAGATTTTATCAAGTGAATGACCTGCATGAATATCACCATTAGCATAAGGTGGTCCATCATGTAATACAAAAGTTTTACCTGTATTTTTATTTTTTTCAAGTGCTAAATAATATACTTTATCATTTAACATTTTTTCTAATATTCCAGGCTCTTTTTTTGGTAAATTTCCTCTCATTTCAAATTCTGTTTTTGGTAGATTTAATGTAACTGAATAATCTTTTTTCTCTTCCATAAACTCAATCCTTTCTTTAATTCATTATATTTTTTTTACATGCCATATATATACAAAAAACACACATACCTGTATAAAAAGGCTGTGTGATTATACTCTAATTTAATACCTATTTATACAACATACCAACATATGTGTCCTTTATAACGTAAGGAATACGGCGACGCTTACTATTATTTCAGCTAGCAACTCGGAGATGATTTTCAATATAACTTACTTTAATTAGGCTCACACCGTCCCTAACTCGCTTTGTATTTTAGATTATATTTACTCTTTCTCGTCATAGTTTTTACAAGCATATTATATCACAAAGAAAAAGAGTTGTAAATATCTACCATCTTATTTACTATAAAAAGTCTAATTATATTTAGATATAATTTCAAATATAGAATCTACTGTCATAGTTGCCATATCTGCATTTGTTATTTCAGTGGTAATTTCTTTATCAAACCAATCCGGTACTTTAAATTCATTAGCCTGTTTTTCATCTTTAAACTCTACTTCAGCAAAAATAATACCTTCAAATTTATCATGAAATATATCTAATTCAATCTCTAAATCATTTTCAATTGGAATTATATATCTTGTTTTATTAATAGTGTTATAATCCTCTATAGTTTTTAACATATCATAATCTGATTTTGTAATTTCTTTTTCTATTTCATTAACTGTTACTCCCTTTTTGTCAGTTTTTATCGTATATTTATATATTTCATTATCATCTTTTATAATCTTTCTTTTTCTAATAATAGTATACAAATCTTTGTATAAATAATCTTGTACTATTTGCTTTCTGCTATATTTAGATAAATCAATACCTGATATATCTTTTACTAAAAACTTTCTTTCTATTTCCATATTTTCTCTCCTTTATAACAATAACAAAAATAGTAAAATAAATTTTATTACTTTCTCAATTTGAGATTTGTAATATATTTTATTACATTATACATTTTATTTTAATTAATATCAAGAAACTAATTAATTTAATATAGCAGTGATATTAAATTAAAAAATCACTTTTATTCTTTATTATATCTTGAAATTATATCACAATTCTGATATAATTTTGATATAAAAAAGGAGGCATAAATATGACATTAATTAGACCTTGTGCAGATTTAAGAAATAATTACAACGAAATTTCTAAAATTTGCCATGAAACAAATGAACCTATATACATTACAAGAAATGGCACAAATGATTTAGTTATTTTAAGTGATGAAGCTTATGATAATATTATTAAACTAAAAAATAAATCTGAAGAGGAGAGAATTGAAAAATTAGTTAGTGAACATTTTGATAAACACTTTAATTCGCTCGAAGAATTTAAAGCAGACCTTGCTTATCATTTAGAAAAAGCAACTAAAGAAATTAAAGAAGGTAAAGGCATACCAATGAAAGAAGCACTAGAAGAACTGGAGGCGAAATATCATTTTAACGACTAAATATGAAATCACGTGGTCCAAGAATTTTACTAACGAATTAGATAATATTTTATATTATTTTAAATTTAAATTAAAAGAACCCATGGTAGCTAAAAAATTTTATCAAAAGTTACTAAATTCTTTAGCTACCATAGAAATTTTTCCTGAAAGGAATTCAAAATTATATTTAAATAATACCGTTTATAGAAAAGTAAATATAGACAAATACATTATAATATATCAAGTTTTTAAAATTCCCAAACAAGTTATTATCTTACATATTTTTCATGGAAATCAAAATTATTTAAATCTATTATAATTTATTTAATTATCAACTAATAAAACTATTTTCTATCAATAAATCACAATATTATTATAGTACTCTATTTTCTTTTTATACTTTTTCTTAATAATTCTATTTGTTCACTATCATCAATTACAGCCAGCATACTTGCTCTTAAAATATAATTATAGTCAATTTCAAACCAGTTTATCTCGAATCCAAGTTTATCTAAAAACTCACGTATAAACTCACGCGTTGCCCTACCATTTCCTTCTCTAAAAGGGTGTAGTACATTTAAATCAGTCATAAAATCAGATAATTTTATAATTAACTCTTCAAAAGGTAAATCTTCCAAAGACTGTATATTAGTTTTCTTAAAGACTTCTTTTATGTTTTCATCAATATACTGATACTGCGAAAATATAAAATTATCTTTAGTTATATTTTCAAGCCTATACTGCCCAGCAAAATCATACACATCTTCAAAAAGATACTTATGGATTGCTTTTAAATGTTCCTCATCATAAGTCCTTTTAAAATCTGCTTTATCTATAGAAGCTAGCTTAAGCGCTACCATTTTTGTTTCATATTCTTTTAATTTTTCTTCTGTAGTTATATTAAGTTTATTTTTTAACACAGACGAATTTTTATATGTATATCTAGAATTTATAGCATCATACATAAAAATTACACCTCAAATTATTATAAATTAGAAAAACTGTTTTTAATTTCCTTAATTCCCTCATCAAGAGTGATATCATTATTTAAATATCTATTTACAACATCAAAATCTTTATCATCCATATTAAATCCTTCTATTTTCATAGTTGCACGTATATTTTCTTTTAATTTTTCTTCCTTATTCATATTACCACTCCTATATAATAACTAAAGGAATTGTAGTTTCACAATCTGTAAGTCCAG
Source organism: uncultured Clostridia bacterium (assembly GCA_944388565.1). Classification (GTDB taxonomy): domain Bacteria; phylum Bacillota; class Clostridia; order TANB77; family CAG-465; genus CAG-465. The sequence continues at coordinate 5,550 of CALXJG010000020.1, read as the reverse complement.
AATGATTACCTTTAGTTGTTTTCTTATCTTCGTAATCATCTTTATTACACATCATAAATTTATCATTTACTATTATTGCAACATATTCACCAAGTGATTTATATGCATGCTCAGTATATTTTTCTTTTCCAAACAAATGATACTCTTCTACCTTTTCTTTTTCAAGTAAAATTACATCATCTCTAAATTCCTGCAAGAATTTTTCTTTGAATTCCACTAAATATTCTTTTTTTACAAAAAAACTTATGGCTCTTGTATCTATACTTGGCATTGCATAAAAATATTTTGAAAAATCAATATTCCTATTTAAATATAGGGCTTCTTTCATTTCAACTTGACCATGATCTGCAGTTAAAATAATATTTAAATCTTTAAATTCATTACTAAGTTTTTTAATACCATTTTCTACAACCGTTATAATATTATTAACTTCATTACTTCCTATTCCATAAATATGTGACATTATGTCTAAACTATCTATGTATAAATAATTAAAAGTTGATTGTGTACTTTCATTAATTCTTTTTTCAATAGAATTAAAAGCATCTTTTATAGAATAAAATCCATATCTATTTGCTTTTTTTGATATCATTTTACTATATTCTGAATTTACAATCTGTCTATCTTCAAAAATATTAACTTTTGCATTAAATTTATCTAATACTGGTGTAAACTTAAAAATCTCTTTAATTTTAGAACTTACATCTTCTCCAGTTTTTCTATCTTTTAAAAGTAAAGGAATATAATTTAAATCAAAATCAACATTATAATCCCACCAACCATATATACCATGGGAATTAGGATAAGAAGCTGAAAAAATACTCGTAAGTACACATGCTGTAGAGGTTGGATTTACAGTTCTTATTTTCATTTTTAAGTTTTTCTTTAATATAGATTCATCACTTAATTCTTTTAATTTGTAATAGCCAAAACCATCTAATAATATAAATAATGTATGTTTCTTCCTAGGAATAACATTAAGAAGCGTCTCTATATCCTTTGTCTTTTTTATTTTTACTCCATTGTTTATTGCTATTGCACGAATTAATTCAACAATATCAATATTTAATTTTTCTCTTTCTTTTAGATATTTTTTTAGTTTTTCTTCATTTTCTTTAATGTTTTCCATTATATCACCAAACTTATATATTTTCTTTTGCTTTTTCTAATCTTCTTATTGTTTCATCTTTACCTAATAATTGCATTATTTGATAAATATCAGGACTATTATGTCTATTTGTAAGTGCTATTCTAATTATTGTAGTATAGTCTGCTGTACTTCCTATATATTTATCAGGATTTTGTTTATATTCTTTCATATCTGTGCAAAATCCAAGCTTGTTTGCTTGCTCTTTTACATTATTAAACCATTCATCTTTTTCTAATTTTTCGTCATATGAATTTATGTATAATTCTAATACCTTCTTTGTCATATTAGAATCTACTTTTGCAGTACCTTTAAGGAAGTCAAATTCATATCCATTTTCTTTTATATCTTTTTCAAATAATTCTTCAAAGAAATAAAAGAAAATATTAGTAACATCTTCCCATTTTATAATATCCTTACGTATTTTCTTAGCTCCATCTCTTTCTAAAGCAAATATTTTTCTAGAATATTCTTTATCTTTACTAATTAAATCATATACTTTGCTATTATATTTTTTAGACCATTCTAATACATTATCTAGAACCTCTTGACTATTCATTTTAGCAATTATCTCTTTACTTACATCATTTAATTTTACTATATCAAATAAAGCTCCAGATGTTCCCATTTTCTTTAATTTTACTTCAAATTCAAATTTATCAGCATTAGGATTTTTCATTCTCCATGGCTCAAAGTCTGAATTAATTAAAGTTAATATATATTCTATAACACTATCAACAGGATAACCTTCTTTTAAAAAGAACGATACTGCTGCTTCTGGGTCTTTTCTTTTACTTAATTTTCTTTTTGAATCTCCATCTTTTTTCATTACATTAGAAAAATGTGCATATTTTGGTACTTCAAATCCCATAGCCTTAAATAGTTCTATATGAACTGGTGCTGATGGTAACCACTCTTCACCACGAGTAACTAAAGTTGTTCTCATAAAATGATCATCAACTACATGTGCAAAGTGATATGTTGGAAGTCCATCTGCTTTTATTATTACAATATCAAGGTCATTTTGTGCCATTTCAATTTTTCCTCTAATCTCATCTATAAAGGAAATTTTCTTTAAATGAGAACCACTTGATCTAAATCTTGTAACAAATCTCTCACCAGATTTTACTCTTTGTATTGATTCATCAACTGATATATTTCTACATTTTGCATATACTCCATAATAGCCTGGTACTACTTTTCCTTTTTCTTGTGCCTCTTTTGTTGCAGCTATCATTTCTGGAGTACAAAAACAAGGGTATGCTAAACCTTGTTCTACTAAATGTTTAGCACAGATTTTATATATTCTTTCTCTTTTACTTTGCATATAAGGGCCATAATTTCCCTTTTCTTCATCTTCTGATATAACCCCCTCATCAGGTACAATACCAAATTCATTTAATTCTTTTATAAAATCCTTTATAACACCTTTTACTTCTCTTTTTCTATCAGTATCTTCTATTCTTAAAAAATATATACCATCACTTTCTTTTGCAAGTCTCATACCAGCAAGTGAAGTATATAAAGCTCCTGTATGTAAAAAGCCTGTTGGAGATGGTGCAAAACGTATTACTCTTGCCCCTTCTTTTAAATCTCTTTTAGGATATTTTTTTTCTAAATCTTCTACTGTTTCTGTTATATCAGGAAACATTAAATTTGCTAACTCTTTATTTTTATCCATATAACTCTCCTTCTTCTTAATTTACGTTTAATTATACCATAATGTAGATTAAATAGCAATTAGAAAATAGCAAGAAAAAGGGAAATTTAATGATATTACTAAAATATTACACAATATATGATATACTTAACTTAAATACAAAGTTAAATTTTAATAAACAATCTGAAATAATATATTTAAGTAATTAGAAAATATTATAATAATGCTACTTTAACAATATATAATATACAGATAAGATTATAAATTAGCATATATTAAGAATAAAAATATAATAAATTTTAATAGTATTTTTGTTTTCAACTTACAAAAGATTAAATTAATAAAATGTGGTTCCAAAATGGAACCAGATCAAAAAAAGAAAATAATAAATATAGTATTATAATTAAATAATTAATAGCAAGAAATACTAATTATTTCCTGCTATTTTATTATTAATATTTATCTAAATCAACATCCATTAAAATTGGTAATATCATTGGCTGACGTTTTGTTTTTGCATATACATATTTCATTATTGATTCCCTTAATGCAGATTTTATACTAGACCAATCACGTATATCTTGTTCATCACATTTTTCAAGTTCTTTTTTTGCCATTAGTCTAATTTCTTCCATTAGGTCTTCACTTTCTCTTACATACACAAAACCTCTAGTTACTATATCTGGGCCAGATATAACCTTAGCAGTCTTTCTATCTAATGTAACTACAATAATTATCATTCCATTTTCTGATAATAATTGTCTATCTCTAATAACTATATTTCCTACATCTCCAACACCAAGACCGTCAACAAGTACCATTCCAGATTGTACTTGAACAGATGTCTTAGCACCATCTTTACCAATCTCTAATATTCTACCATTTTCAAGTATAAATATATTTTCTTTTTTAGTACCTGTACTTACTGCAAGTTCACCATGTTGTTTTAAAAATCTATATTCACCATGAACTGGCATAAAATATTTAGGTTTCGTAAGTAATAACATAAGTTTTAGCTCTTCTTGACATGCATGCCCTGATACGTGAACATCGGCAAGTTGATTATATATAATTTCTGCACCTAATTTTTCTAGTTCATCTATAACCCTACCAACTGATTTTTCATTTCCAGGTATTGGTGAAGATGAAAATATAACTAAATCGTCTGCTGTAATTTGTACTTTTTTATGCTCACCCATAGACATTCTGCTAAGAGCTGCCATTGGTTCGCCTTGTGAACCAGTTGTAATTATAACTAATTGTTCTGGATTATATATACCGATTTTATCAATATCTATTAAAGTTCCTTCTGGTAAATTAATATATCCAAGTTCTTTTGAAACTTGTAATACATTTACCATACTACGACCAACTACAGCAACTTTTCTTTTACATTTAACTGCAGCATCAACTATTTGTTGCATTCTATGAATATTAGAAGCAAAGGTCGCAACTATTATTCTTTTATGACAATTACTAAATATCTTATCAAATTCTTTACCAACTGTCATCTCAGACATTGTATAACCTGGTCTTTGTACATTCGTGCTATCTGACATAAGTAAAGTTATACCTTCTTTTCCAAGTTCAGCAATTCTTTGAAAGTCCATTGGTTCACCGTCTATTGGTGTATAATCAACTTTGAAATCACCTGTATGGAATATAACTCCAACTGGAGTTGTTATAGCTAGTGCAACTGAATCAGCAATTGAATGCGTCATTTTTATAAATTCTACTTTAAATTTTGAAAATTTTACAACATCTCTTGGTTTTACACATTTTAATGCTGTTGTTTTATCTAAGTTATGTTCAACTAATTTGTTTTTTATTAGTCCTAAAGTTAATTTAGTTCCATATACTGGAACATTTATTTTCTTTAAAAAATATGGTATAGCTCCTATATGATCTTCATGACCATGAGTTATTACTAAAGCTTTTACCTTTGCTTTGTTTCTTTCTAGATAAGTTATATCTGGTATTACTAAATCTACACCTAACATATCATCTTCTGGGAAAGCAAGACCGCAGTCTACAACTATTATCTCATTTTCATACTCAAAAACAGTCATATTCTTTCCTATTTCATTCATACCACCAAGTGGTATAATTTTTAATTTAGATTTTGCAAATATACTAGGTTTATTACTATTAGATTTTACTATAGCTTTTTCTTGTTTTAATGGTAATGTTGTATCAACATTTGAAAATTCAATATTTAAATTTTCTTTTGCTTTCATTTTTTCTTTTGTATCACGAGTTAATTTAGAAGTAACTCTTTTTTTACGTTCAACATTATTCTTTTTACCAAAACTATCATTTTGAGTTTTGGCAGAATCCTTTTTTATTTCTTTCATTTACTCACTCCTTTTATTAATTTTTCAATTTACACTTTTATAACTTAAATTTCCGTACAATCTATAAAACAGCATTACGCTATATTAACTTAATTTTATATTCAATTACGCACTCTATACAACGTATATATTATACTACATTTATTACATTTTGTCAAATTATTTTTTTGTCACTTTATGTCACAATTTTAGTTAAATTATTTCTTTTAGTTGACAATAATTTATACAACTGATATAATTATATTAGTTAAAGTTCTACACCTTAAATTTAATAATAAGGAGGGAAATATAATGTGTAGAAAATTACGGGATATCGGGAATTTGACAGTTAATTAAATATAAAATTGATGTAAGCATTGAAAGTGCTTAATTTTTTTGTCAATTTTTTC
>CALXJG010000019.1 GCA_944388565.1 uncultured Clostridia bacterium | reverse complement strand
TTAACAATAGTACCATTAGTTTATGCAATTTATATAAATAAAAGCATAAAAAAACAAGACATATAAATTACAATTTAGTTAAAACACTTATATTTATAATTACTCTTATTTATGATATTATGGAATAAAGAAAAATCGTAAAGGGGAAATGTTATGAAAAAAAGTGAATTTAAAAAAATAATGAAAAAAGAGAACAAGGCATTCAAAAATTTCTATTTATATAGTGGTATTATAACATTTTTGCTTATTATTGTTATCTTTTTAAATGTATTATTGAATTTAAATGAAGAAATCCCACTATATGCTTTTATTATAAATGCAGTTTTAGCTTTTGTTGTTGCTATACCTTTTGTAATAATTGATGTAAAAAATGATAAAGAAATTAAAAAAATGTATGAATCTTATCAAAAGGATAGCAAAATTCCAGAATATAAAGACAAGACTAATCCTTTAAAAATTTTATTAATTTTAAGTATTATTGTTTTTGTTATTGATGGATTTATAATGGCAAAATATACTTTTATGAAAGAAAATGAAAGAGCAATAGATACGTCATTAGAAATAGTAACAAATCAAGGAAATACTATTATAACAGAATACGAAGACTTAGGTGAATTTTCATTAAAAATACCAACTGAATTTAATATAATGAGTGAAGAAGCTATTAGTAATAAATATCCAACTGGAAATAATCCATCACTTGTTTATACAAATGAAAGAGGGACTATTAATATTGCATTTGTTTTAAATGATGTTGCGATGAGAAATGAAGAAATAGAAGAATATACAAAAGCAATGGAAACTATGTATAGACAATATGCTAATGATATAAATATCAATTTCTTTGAAAGAGATAATCATAAAATTGGAGAGATAAAATTTATCTCCCCAGCATCAGATACAAATATTTATAATCATATTATAGCTTTTTCTGTTGATGGAAAATTAAGATTAGTTAATTTTAATTGCACTGAAGACTTAAGACCAGAATGGGAAAAAGTTGGGGATTTTGTAATTAATTCATTATTATTTACAGATTATCAAGATTAGTAAAAATTATGACAGATTATCTGTCCATTATTTATAAGAGGAGGTATTGTAATGTTAGTTACAGGAATTTTAATTACAATAGTTGCAATTTTTATGGTTTTAGTTCCACAATTTTTTATGAGGCTTAAAAGTCCTAGAATTCCAGATAAATTATTAAAGAATCCTAAAATGAAAATTGTTCTTAGAGCATGGGGGAGTATTTTTGTAATAGTTGGAATTTTATTAATTGTTTTCTCAATTATTTAATAATAAATTGTAATATGCAGGTGGAGGAATTTAAGTGATGAAAATAATAACATTATGTGGAAGTTTAAAGTTTAAAAAAGAAATGATGGAAACAGCAGAGAAAATGGCTCTAAAAGGTAATTGTATTCTTACACCAGTTTATCCTGTGTTAGAAAATTATGAAAGAACAGATGAACAACTAAAAAAGTTAAAGGAAGAACATTTTAAAAGAATAGAATTAGCTGATGCAATATTAGTAGTAAATGTAAATAATTATATTGGAAATAGTACAAATTTAGAGATAGAATATGCAAGAAAATTAGGTAAAGAAATTTTATATTATACAGATTTAATAGCATGATGATAGAAATATAAATTACAATTTATAGAGAAGGCAATATAAAGAATCCAATAAAAAAGGGGATTATTATGTCAAATAAAAAAGAATTTAGTTCAACATATAAATTAGATTATAAAATGCATAAAGAATTTTCCAGATCATATTTAGCTACTATAAAATCAAGTAGTATAATATTATTTTTAATAGCAGTAGCATTAGTTATTAATATGATTTATGGAAATTATCAAAATGTAATGTTGTTTGGAGTCTTATTTATAATATTCATATTGATAAGCAAAATAACAGGAAGAAGTAAAATTGTATATAAACGCTCTAAATTCTTAAATAACAATGAAGACATTGAAACAACTGTAAATATTAATGAAGAAAAAATTATTATGACTTCAAAAAACGGAAATATAACAAACTATAGTTTTGATCAAATAATAGGTATAGTAGAGACAAAAAATTTACTTATTTTAAAACTTAAATATAATATGGGTATAATAATAGATAAAAGTAATTTAACAGGTGGCACAAAAGACGAGTTAATAGAATTCTTATTTTCTGTATGTAAGAATATTAAAACTAAAAAGGTAGTTTGTGATAAAATATGGTTAATATTAAGAAGAAGTACATTAGTAATATTTGTTATATTATTTGTATTATCTGTAATACTTTTTACGTTAAAGCATTATAAAGCAGATTTTTATATTGATATTTTAGAACAAAATAATTATAATGTAACAGTAGAAAGAAAATTATATAACGGTTATAATACTAAGCAGCTTATAATTTCTAAAGATGATGAACATACTACTTTTTATATGTTTGAATTTGGAAGTGATAAAGATGCTAAAAGAAATATAAAGTATTGGGCTAATATTGAAACGGAAGAAAATATAAAAAGTGAATATATAATAGAAGATACTAAAGACTATCAAAAATATGTAATAGATGATAATAATAAGTATGTTATTTTGATAAGAAAAGATAATTATGTATTTTATGGTATAGCAAATTTAGAATATAAAGAAGAATTAGATAATATAGTAAATATTATTGATTCGAATATGAAGTAAATTAGTTAAGATGCACTAGTTAAATAATGCTATTTAAGGGTAAGTAAACCAATAGTCGAGAAAATTAAACTGATTATATGTTTACTTTATATATAAATCATAGTAACATTATATTAGATTAATTAAGGAGGTATAACTATGAAAAATATTGGAGAAACTATTGCATCTTTAAGAAAGAATAAAGGTATGACACAAAATGAATTAGCTGAAAAAATGAATGTTACAGATAAGGCTGTTTCAAAATGGGAAAGAAATTTATCTTGTCCAGATGTTAATACAATATCAAAACTTGCTGATATACTTGGGGTGTCTGTAGAGGAACTTTTAAATAGCAAAAACAAAGAATATTTTAATTCTAAAATAAAAGATTTAGTAAATTTAATATTTAAGGCTGTTGCTTTAGCAATGGGGATAGCTGTTGTAGTTTTAAATATATTAGATAAAATAAATGTTAAATCTTCGATGATAATGCTAGGTATTGGAATAAGTTGTGTTTGTATTTATTTGTTTAGTATTAATGAAAGTAAAAATTAGCAATATTTATGTCTGTTTAATAAAAAATAAAATAGTTATATGAAGAGGGAAATTATGTTAAAAAAGATAAAAACAAGTGTATTTTTAATTATATTAAGTGAAATTTTATATTGGATATTAAACTATTTGTCTAGTAACAATAATAGTAATTTTGGAGATTTTACATCAGGAGTACTACTTGGAATATCTGTTGGTATAAAACTAATAGGTATTATACTATTGTTAGTTTGTATAGTTAAATATAAAGATGAATAGATAATATAATTAATAGTTTGAAAGGTATTTAAATATATGATAAAAGCAATAGTGTATAAAAGTAATACAGGGCATACTATGGAATATGCAAAGATGTTAAGTAAAAAATTAGATATACCATATTTTACAATAAATGAAGCTAAAAATAATTTAAAAAATAAAGAAGAAATTGTATATCTTGGTTGGGTATGTGCTACAAAAATTTCTGGATTAGGAAAAGTAAGAAAAAAATATGATATTAAATGTTGCATAGCTGTAGGTTTATATCCAGAAGATAAAAATTATATAAAAAACATAAAAGACTCTAATAAATTAGAAGATACGCTATTTTATTTACGTGGTGGATTAGACTATACTAAGCTAAAAGGTATAAAAAAGAAATTACTTTTAATGGTAAGCAATGAAATGGAAAAAGAAAATAAACCAGAAAATAAAGAATTAATAGAGATTTTTAAAAATGGTGCTAATTTTGTAGCAGAAGAAAATTTAGAGCCAATTCTTAAGTTTATAAATAAAGAATAATGTGTGTAAAACTCAATATTATGTTATTTCATAGTATTGAGTTTTTATTAAGTGACAAAATTGTAATTTTAAATATAAATATTTTATGATATAATTGAATTATTGTAGGTGAATTTATATGCAAAAAATATTAATTATTGAAGATGATGAAAAAATTAGAGACGAGTTAGAAAGTTTCTTAAATAAGCATGGATATAATGCTAAAGCTCTTATTAATTTAGATAATGTAGTAGAAGACATTTTAAAAGAAAAAGCGGATTTAATTTTACTAGATATAAACTTACCATATATGGATGGAGAGTATGTTTGTAAAGAGGTAAGAAAAACTTCAAATGTTCCAATTATAATGGTGACAAGTAGAGATAGTGAATTAGATGAGCTTATTAGCCTAAATTACGGAGCAGATCAGTATGTAACAAAGCCATATAATATTCAAATATTACTTGCAAAGATTATAGGATTACTAAAAAGGAATCAGAATGCCGGTATAAATCAAGATAAGATAGATTGTAAAGAATTTATATTAAATAGATCAAAAAGTATTATAGAAAAAGATGATTTAAAGGTTGAGCTTACCAAAAATGAAATTAGTATATTATACTTTTTAATATTACATAGAGGTAGTATAGTATCAAGAGAAGATATTATAGAATATTTATGGGAAAGTGAAGCTTTTATAGATGACAATACTTTAACTGTTAATATGAAAAGACTTAGAAGAAAATTAGAAGAAGTAGGATTGGATGATATTATAGAAACAAAACGTGGACAGGGGTATATGTTAAAATGAGATTTAAAAGTTATATAAAAGATAAATTGTTATTGCTTTTTTTGATTTTCTTTTCTATAGTATCTATTGAAATAATTCTCCTAGCATATAATATTGAATTTAATGTTAGAGTATATGTATTACTTGCACCTTTAGTTGCAACAATTATTGGACTTTTGATAGACTTTTATAATAGAAAAAGTTATTATGATAATCTAAAGAAAAATTTAGAAGATTTAGATGCAAAATATTTAATACCAGAAATAATAGGAACACCGGATTTTATAGATGGTAAAATTTTAAAAGAAGTAGTACAAGATGCAGGCAAATCAATGCTTGAAAATGTAAATAAGTATAAGTACATACAAGATGATTATAAAGAATATATTGAACTTTGGATACATGAAATAAAAATACCAATTTCTGCAAGTAAAATGATAATAGAAAATAATAAAAATAGTGTTACAAAAAGTATAGATGAAGAGTTAAATAAAATAGAAAACTATACTGAGCAAGCTTTATTTTATGCAAGAAGTAATACAGTAGAAAAAGATTATGTTGTTAAAAAGTCAAATTTAAAAGAAATAGTAAATCAAGCAATATTAAAAAATAAGAATATCTTAATAAACACAAAAACATCTCTAGAATTTGGGGACTTAGATGTAGAAGTATTTACAGATAGTAAATGGACTGTGTTTATTATAAATCAAATTATACAAAATTCAATTAAGTACTCTAAATCGGATGAAAGAAAAATAAAGATATCGTCAAATACTTTACAAGAAAGTGTTGTACTTTATATAGAAGATAATGGTATAGGTATAAGTAAAAAAGATATAAGCAAAGTTTTTGATAAAGGATTTACAGGAGAAAATGGCAGAATTATTGGTAAAAAATCTACTGGTATTGGGTTATACTTATGTAAAAAACTTTGTGATAAATTAAGACTTGGTATTCAAATTAGTTCTAAAAAAGATAAAGGAACAGAGGTTAGAATAATATTTCCAAAAGGAAGCTATATAAATATGTAATATATAAATTAAAGAAAATGTATTGAATTTGAGACCTTATTCCATATTACAAAAATGTAAGTTTATTATCACATATATCGATTGTATCATTACTTTAAAACTCGTATAATAAAAATATACGAAAGGAGAATTAAAATGAGTAGTGTATTAGAAGTTAAAAATGTTGAAAAATATTATGGAAATAAGTCTAATTTAACAAAAGCAATAGACAATATAAGCTTTAAAGTAGATGACGGAGAATTCGTTGGAATAATGGGAGCTAGCGGCTCTGGTAAAACAACACTTTTAAATTGTATTTCTACAATAGATAGAGTAACAGCAGGTAATATTATAATTAATAATGAAGATATTACAAAATTAAAAGGAAATAAATTAAATAAATTTAGAAGAGAAGAGCTAGGATTTATCTTTCAGGATTTTAACTTGTTAGATACTTTAAATTGTTATGAAAATATTGCTCTTGCATTAACAATACAAAAAATTAATACAAAAGAAATAGAAAAAAGAGTAATTGAAGTCGCTAAAAAGCTAGAAATTATTGATATATTAAAAAAGTATCCATATCAAATATCTGGTGGTCAAAAACAAAGAGTAGCATCGGCAAGAGCAATAATTACTAATCCAAAATTAGTACTTGCTGATGAACCTACAGGAGCACTAGATAGTAAATCAGCAAGACAATTACTTGAAAGTTTTGAACATTTAAATCAGGAATTTAATGCAACAATTTTAATGGTAACTCATGATGCATTTACTGCAAGCTATGCAGATAGAATTATATTTATAAAAGATGGAAAGATTTTTAATGAAATAATAAAAGGAAATGATACTAGAAAAGAGTTTTTTGAAAAAATAATTGAGGTACAAACACTTCTTGGAGGTGATTTGAACGATGTTATTTAAACTCTCTATAAAAAACATGAAAAAAAGTTTTAAGGATTATGCAATATATTTCTTAACATTAGTACTAGGTGTAGCAATTTTTTATATGTTTAATTCACTAGATAGTCAACAAGCTATGATTAATGTAACTAGCAGTACTAGAGAAATGATAAAGTTAATGATTCGTATGTTAGAGCTAGTATCTGTATTTGTAGCAATAGTACTTGGGCTTTTAATTGTATATGCAAATAACTTTTTAATTAATAGAAGAAAAAAAGAATTTGGAATATATATGACACTTGGAATGGGAAGAAGACAAATATCTAAGATAATATTATTTGAAACTGTTTTAGTAGGAATATTGTCACTTATTGCAGGTATTGTTATAGGAATATTTGCATCACAATTTATGTCTGTTTTAGTTGCAAAACTATTCCAAGCTGATTTAACAAAATTTGAATTTGTATTTTCTAAAGATGCATGTATAAAAACTTGTATATATTTTGCGGTAATGTATTTTGCAGTAATGATTTTTAATACTATAACTATATCTAGATATAAACTAATAAACTTACTTACAGCAATAAAGAAAAATGAAAAAGTAAAAATAAAAAATCCTGTAATTTCAATTATTGTATTTTTAATATCTGTAGTATTGATTGGATGGGCATATTGGATAGTTACTGCAAAGGTAAATACACTTGATACAATAGATAAGATAATTCCTCCAATAATTATGGGAGTAATAGGAACTATATTATTCTTTTGGTCTTTATCTGGATTTATTATTAAGGTAATACAAGCAAGAAAGAAAATATATTTAAAAGGAACGAATATGTTTGTATTAAGACAACTTAACAATAAAATAAATACTACAGTAATTAGTATGAGTGTAATTTGTATAATGTTGTTTTTAACTATTAGTATATTATCTTCAAGTTTGTCAATGAGAAATACAATGGAAAAAGATTTAGTAGAAATGACACCCGTAGATATTAATTTATATAAATCTGCAAATTTACCTGAATCCTCAGTAGATAGATATGGAAATGAAATTACATATACAAAAGAGCAAATTGAAGACTCAGAACATCCAATTACATATACATTAGAAAAATATAATTATGACATTAATAATTTTAAGGAGATAGAAGAGGTTATAGTATATGCTACTAATGATTTAACTTGGCGTGATAGTTTTGGAAGTTCGTACGAAGAAATAAAAGCTTTATTCCCTGGGTTATTATATGATAATGCTGAGACAATAATCAAAATATCTGATTATAACAGAATTGCAAAATTATATAATCTAGATGAATATACACTTGAAGATGATGAGTATATAGTATTATGCGATTTTAAAAGTATGAAAGAAATAAGAGATAAAGCATTGCAAAATGGAAATAAAACAATTACACTTAATGGTAAGGAATATCATTCAAAATACGATGAATGTAAAAGTGGTTATATATACATGTCAACAAGCCACGTAAATACTGGAATTATATTAGTGCCAGATAGTTGTAATTTAAAAGAAGAATGGAAAGAACAATATGTTTTAGCTGCAAATTACAACGCTAATACTAAAGAAGAAAAACAAAAAATTGATGAAGATTTTTCAAATAATACAAGTGAGTTAGTAAAAGCTATAACAGATGATGGCATTGAACTTGACGGGATGACAAAAAATGCTATTATAGAATCAAGTGTTGGGATTGCAACTACTGTAGTATTTATAGCAATATATTTAGGATTAGTCTTCTTGATAGCAAGTGCTGCAATTCTTGCATTAAAACAATTAACAGAAAGTTCTGATAATAAGCAAAGATATATTATATTAAGAAAAATTGGTTGTGATGAAAAAATGATAAATAAATCTTTATTCTCACAAATTGCAATATTTTTCATGTTACCATTAGTACTTGCTATTATTCATTCTATATTCGGAATAAACTTTGCAATATCTTTACTGTCAGGACTTGCAAGTTCTGAAGAATTAATTCCATCTATAATTGCAACTGTAATTATAATTGGTGTAATATATGGGGCATATTTTATTGCAACATATATTGGAAGTAAAAATATAATAAAAGAAGAATAACAAAGTGGGAGAACTCCCACTTTTATTTTTCCTATTTTTAAATAAAAAAGACTATATATTTTTGGATTAATATGATACAATAAAAATGTAAATATATTATTTTTATTAATATTAAGTAAGAAATATATGTTAATTAGATAAGGGGGATACAAATGAAAAATTATTTTGGGTATGAAGGTAAGATATGTGTAGTAACAGGTGCCTCAAGTGGAATGGGAAAAGCAACAGTAGAAATGTTAGTAGACTTAGGTGCAAATGTGTATGCATTAGATTTAAATCCATGTACTATTAATGGAATAAAAGAATTTATTAAATGTGATCTTGCAAATAAAAAGGAGATAGATGAAGCTTTTAAAAAGATACCAGAACATATTGATTCTTTTTTTGGAGTTGCAGGTCTTTCAGGTGCAAAAACAGATTATAGGACTACTTTTGATTGTAATTATACATCAAATATGTATATTACATTAAATTATTTAAAAAATAGAATGTCTAAAGGTGGTTCAATTGTATATTGCACATCAACAGCTGGATTAGAATGGAAGAGATTTAAAAAAGAACAAAACAAAGTAGTTCATGCCAAAACATGGGAAGAAGTAGAAGAAGTAACAAGAAAGTTAGCATCTAGTGCACCAGCAACATTTGCATATATGTATTCAAAAAGATGTCTTTCACAATTTGCATGTGAGCAAGCTGTTGAATTTGCCAAACTTGGAATTAGAATTAACAATGTATTACCAGCATCAACTGATACAGGGATGAAACAAGAATTTCAAGACATGATAGGAAGTGAAAAAGAATTAATAGCACAAGCAGGTTTAGCAGGAAGGTTAGCAAGTCCTGAAGAAATGGCTTATCCTATGGTATTTTTAAACTCAGAAATGTCGTCATTTATATCAGGATTAGATATGGTAGTTGATTATACTGATACTTGTTTAAAGACATTAGGATTAAAAAAGAATATAGAAGCAATATCTGCAACTAATCCTATTATTTGTGCGATTGCAAAAAAGATGCTTACAAAATCTGCAAATAATAATAGGGCATTAAACCCTAGCTCAAGTGAACAAAAATAAAGAATATCTAACTTTTGTTAGGAGTTGAAATTATGGATAAAGTTCAATATAAAATTAATAATATGCTACAAATTTTAAAAAATATGGTTAAAAGATTTCCTGTTACCATAGTATTAATATTTGTTGTTAGTATAATTTATGCATTTTGCTTAGATGGAAAATATTTATCTAATGAGATAGTAAATAAAATAATGCAATTTTCAGTTATATTTGGTAGTAGTACATATCTTCTTGAGAGTATTACTAAAAAGAATGACAAAAAGAATATATTTATTTATATTTTGTTTTTTATTTTATCAATAATGCTCGTATTTTTACTAAATATAGAAAAAGACTTATTTGGAATCAATAATTTAGTATTTAAAAATTATATAATTAGATTTACTATATGTTATATTATATCCATGCTAATATTATCAATTTACATTCTTTTTAAAAAAAGTAAAACATCATTTGAAGAATATATAGTTAAAGTTGCTACAAATATATTTAAATCTAGTATAATATTTGGAATACTATGTATTGGATTTGCAATAGTATCTTCAATTTTTGTGTTTTTAATTTTAAATGGTAAAGATTATATATTAGTACTTAAATTAGAGGTAATATTATTAGGATTTTATTATTTACCTAAAATATTATATTCATTTTATGATACAGAGTGCGAAATTGGGAATTTTATAAAAATTATAATAAAATATGTTTTAAATCTATTAGTAATAATAGCTTTTGTTATTATCTATTTATATATTGGAAAAATACTCATTACAAGAAATATGCCATCGAATCAAATTTTTAGAATTATTGCTGCTTTGTTTATAGTTAGTTTCCCAATTTGTACAATGTCAAATTACTTTAAAGATAATAGTATAATATTTAAAATTAACAAACTACTGCCAATATTATTTATACCTTTTATCATATTACAAATATATACAATTGGGTTAAGAATAGTTAGTAATGGTATTACTGAAGCAAGATATTTATGTATAATGTTAATTATCTTTGAAATTATTTATATTATTATGTATTTAAAATATAAAAATAAAATTGAAAACATTCTTTTAGTATTTATAATATGTGTTATTATTGCATTAATTGCACCTTTTATTAATATGTATAATATTTCTAAAATGAGTCAGTATAATAATTTAAAAATATATAAAGAAAAGAGTAATTATACTAGCGAAGAAAAAGTAAAGATTAGGGGAGCATATTATTATTTAAAAGATAGTATTAATGGAGATAAGCTAATAGATGAGATATTAACTAAAGAGGATATTGAAAATATAATAAACTATGAAAATGATTTAAGTAACATTAAATATATATCTTCAAATGTTAATCTAGGTGGCATTGATATTAAAGATTATAATAAACTATATTCAGTTGAAGCTCATATTCATATGGATGAAACAATTAGTTTTGAAAAAGCATTTAAAGGTACTGAGTTTAAAACCAGTGATAATGGTATGTATTTTTATATTGATATGACTAATATAATTAGTAATTGTTTAAATAATGGTAATAGTATAAATGAGTATTTAGATGAAAATCATAGGTTTATAATAGATGAAAATACATGTATAGTTATAAAATATTTATCTATTGCCTATGACGAATACAATAATAATATAAGGAATTACTTGATAGATGGATATATATTAAAGAAATAGGTTAGAAATTTTTCTAACCTTTTTTCTATTTTTTTTAATTTGTCACTTACTTGTCATTTTATATGTATTATAATTTAGTTATATAAAGAGAGGAGATTTTTTATGGAAATATTAAAAGTTGAAAATTTAACTAAAGTTTATGGAAAAGGAGAAACAAAAGTTACTGCATTAGATAATATTTCTTTTAAAGTAGATAAAGGAGAATTCGTAGCTATTGTAGGAGCTTCAGGAAGTGGTAAGTCTACTTTATTACATTTGATTGGTGGGGTTGACAGACCAACAAGTGGAACTGTGTATATAGATGGAAAAGATATATATAAATTTAATGATGACGAGTTAGCTATTTTTAGAAGAAGGCAAGTAGGACTTATATATCAGTTCTATAATTTAATTCCTATACTTAATGTAGAAGAAAATATTACATTACCTTTAGATTTAGATAATAGAGAAATAAATAAAAGAAACCTAGATGAATTAATTAGACTTCTAGGATTAAATGATAGAAGAACTCATTTACCAAATGAATTATCTGGTGGTCAACAACAAAGGACATCTATAGGTAGAGCTATGATAACTAGCCCAGCAATTATTTTAGCAGATGAGCCAACTGGTAATTTAGATTCTAAATCTAGTGATGAAATAGTCGAATTATTAAAAAAATCTAATAGAGATTATAAACAGACTATAATTATGATTACTCATAATATGGATATTGCTAAAGAGGCAGATAGAATTATAAAAATAGAAGATGGAAAAATTGTTAAGGAGGTATAAAGATGACAATTCTTAGCAAATTATCTATAAAGAGTTTAAAATTAAATAAAAAGAGAACTATAAGTACAATCATAGGTATAGCTTTATCAGTAGCTCTTATATGTGCAGTTGGAACACTTGTAAGTAGCTTTCAAGAAACATTAATACAAAATGCTATTAATGAGAGCGGGTATTATCATTTAAAAATAAAGGACGTAACAGAAGATGAGATAAAAACTATACAAAATAATAGAGATGTTTCAAATGTCTATACTTTGTATGAAAATGGTTATGGGATTCTAGAAGGTTCAGAAAATGAATTAAAACCATATTTAAAAATACATTCAATGGATGAAGAAACTTTTAAAAAATTAAACATTAATTTAAGTCAAGGTAGATTTCCACAAAACAGTAATGAAATAATTATTAGCAGACAAGTTATTGATAACGCTAAAGTTAAGTTTGAAATTGGTGATAAAATAAAAATTGATGTTGGTACAAGAGAAACTTTAGATGGATATGAACTTAATTTTTCTAATTTATATGATAAAAATGATGAAAAGTTAGTTAATACAAGTAGTATGGAGTTTACAATAGTTGGTATAATTGAAAGACCATCTTCTAGTTTTGAAAATTACTATGATCCTGGATATACTGCTGTTACAACAGAAAATAAAATTGGAAAAAGGGATTTATATATATGCTTAAAAAATCCTTTAGACTATAAAAATGTTATAGCAAATATTTTTGGTGTTAATAGTTTTGAAGCAGTTCAAGGTTATAATGAAAATTTAAAATATGATAATTATAGTATAAATAAAGAATTACTTAGATGGGAAGCTTTTGCTTTTAGTGATTCAACTATTTCTCTTCTATATTCAATAGCTTTAGTAGTAATAGCAATAATAATTATTACTAGTATATTTTGTATAAGAAATTCTTTTGCTATAGCTACAACAGAAAAAATAAAAATGTATAGTATGATTTCAAGTATTGGAGCAACTAAGAAACAAATTAAGAAAAATGTTATATTAGAAGCATTTATATTAGGAATAGTAGGTATACCTTTAGGTATATTAATAGGAATATTTGCAGTATTTATATTAATTAAAATAGTAAATTCTATACTTGTAGAAAATATACTTACATATGTTGAGGGTGTAATATTTAATGTATCTATATTACCAATTATAGTATCTTTAGTTTTAGGTTTTGTTGTTATATATTTATCTGCCATATCTTCTGCTAGAAAAGCAAGTAAGGTAAGCCCAATAGAGGGATTAAGAAATTCAAAGGAAATAAAAATAAATAATAAAAAACTAAAATCGCCAAAACTTATAAAAAAAATATTTAAGACAGGTGGTGTACTTGCATATAAAAATTTAAAAAGAAGCAAGAAAAAATATTCTACAACTGTTGTATCATTAGCAGTAAGTATATTTATATTTATTACTATGAATAGCTTTTTAACAAATGCTTTTGGTCTTTCAAATTTATATTATACGGATTTAGATTATAATATATTATTGTATAATAATATTGAAGATTTATCTAAAGAAGAAATAGAAAAAATAAATAATTTAGATAGCGTAGATGAAAGTTTTACATTGTATGAAAGTTCACATGGCTTTAAAGTATTTGACTTAGATAAAGTAAATTTAGAAGATGGATTAGAATTAGTAGAAGATTCAGTCTATGATTATGAAAGTGATACTTCAACACCTACTGGTAAAGGAAAGTATATATCACTAATGGTAAATGCTCTAGATAGCAATTCTTTTAAGAAGTATGTTGAAGATTTAGGACTAGACTATGAAAAAGTAAAAACTACTGGGATTTTAGCTGATTCTTATAATTATTATGACGAAAAAGAAAAAAATACTAAGCAAATAAGAAGATATAAATATAACGTAGGGGATACAATAAGTGGAGAAATTGATGAAGAAAAATTTGATATAAAAGTTGGAGCTGTTACAGATAAGAAGCCTTATGGATTAGAACAAACCTTTTATGATGGAGGATTTATAACTGTAGATATTAATGAGTATAAAGATAAGATAGATTTTATTATTAATAACATTTGTATAAATTCAAATAATACTGATGAATTTGAAAAACAAATTAAAGAATTAAATAGTGAAATTAAATATGCAAATATTGAAGAAGATGTTAACTCACAAAAATCTATGATACTTATTATTAATATTTTCCTTTATGGCTTTATAACTGTAATTACATTAATAGGGGTTACAAATATATTTAATACCATTACTTCTAACATGGAATTAAGACAAAAGGAATTTGCAATGCTAAAAAGTATAGGTATGACTAAAAAAGAATTTAATAAAATGATAAATTTAGAAACAATATTCTATTCAACAAAAGCACTTATTTATGGAATAATATTAGGACTTATTGGAACATTTGCAATGTATAAAGCATTTGCAGTAAAATTTGATGCAGGTATGTA
Source organism: uncultured Clostridia bacterium (assembly GCA_944388565.1). Taxonomy (GTDB): domain Bacteria; phylum Bacillota; class Clostridia; order TANB77; family CAG-465; genus CAG-465. The sequence goes on along the minus strand of CALXJG010000019.1, from coordinate 7,012 downwards.
TATACCAATTGTTCCAATACTAATATCAATAGTTTTTGTATTCATATTAGTCTTTATTATAATGAAGTATTCTATTGGCAAAATAAATAAACAAAATATGATAGAAACTATAAGAAAAGAAAATATATAATTATATAAATAATATAAAGGGACTGGAAAAGTCCCTTATATTGTTATATAATACTTAAGGAGGAAATTATATATGCAAATTTTATTAGTTGAAGATAATGTAATGGTAGCCAAAGGACTAATATATTCTTTAAGTCAACAAGGATATGATGTTATACATAAAGTTAATGTGCAAGATTCAAGTGTATATTTAAAAGAAAATAAAGTTGATTTAGTTATACTAGATATAGCATTGCCAGACGGAAATGGTTTTGATTTATATAGAAGTTATATTAAAGAAATGAATATACCAACTATATTTTTAACTGCAAAAGATGATGAAGATGATATTGTTAAAGGATTAGAAATGGGAGCAGAAGATTATATTACTAAACCATTTTCTGTTAGAGAGTTAATAGCAAGAATTAATAAAATAGTAATAAAGAAAAAACAGAATTCTATATTAAAAATAAAGGATATTGAGTTTGATATAGATAAAATGGTAGTATATAAAGAGGGTAAAGAAATTCAATTAACAAGTCTTGAATTAAAAATTTTGCATTTATTATTTTTGAATCTAAATAAAGCAGTTACAAGAAATTATATTATAGATAAAATATGGGAATGGACAGGTAATGATGTAAATGATAATACAGTAACTGTATATTTAAAAAGAATTAGAGAAAAGTTAGGTAGTGATATTATAGTCACTATTAAAGGAATAGGGTATAGAATAGATGAAAAATAAAATAGTGTTAAAAAAGACAATTATATATAGTATTATTGCAATAATTATTTTTAATATTTCTTTTTTTATATTAGATTTTTATCAGTACAAGAAGTATACTAATAATTTTAATTTAAAAATTACAGCAATTTTATCTAAGGTAAATGAAAAATATCCAAATGTTAATAAAGATGAACTTATTGAAATACTAAATAGTGATGAATTAAATGAAGTTTCTTTAAAAGAGTATGGTATAGACATAGATGAAGATTCTTTAATATTAGAAAACGATAGGTATTTTTTTAATTTTTCATTATTAAGTATATTTACTATAACTATAATGTTTGTTGTTTTAATATCTATATTTTTAAAATATAACCATTCTAAAGATAAAAAGTTAAAAGAAATAACTAAATATATTGAAGAAATTAATAATAAAAATTATAAACTAGATATAGAAGATAACACGGAAGATGAACTTTCGATTTTAAAAAATGAAATATATAAAACTACGATTATGTTAAAGGAAGTTGCAGAAAACTCAATTAAAGATAAGATTTGCTTAAAAGATTCTTTATCAGATATATCACATCAATTAAAAACACCATTAACTTCTATTATAATTATGTTAGACAATATATTAGATAATCCGAATATGGATGATGCTACAAAAAATGAGTTTATAAAAGATATAAAAAGAGAAATAGTTAATATTAATTTTTTAGTTGAGTCATTACTTAAAATTTCAAAACTAGATGCAAGTAGTGTAACTTTTATAAATAAATATGAATATATAGAAGATATAATAAATGAGAGTATAAAAAACGTTTCTACTTTATGTGATTTGAAAAATATAGATATTAAAACTGATATAGATAAAAATATAAAATTATTTTGTGATTTTAAATGGCAAGTAGAAGCAATAACAAATATACTTAAAAATTGTGTTGAACATTCAAGTAGTAATTCTAAAATTATAATTAAAGCAAGTAAAAATAAAACATATGCTAAAATAGAAATAATAGATAATGGGGTAGGAATATATAAAGAAGACTTGCCACATATATTTGAAAGATTTTATAAAGGTAAAAATTCGTCAAGTGAAAGCGTAGGAATAGGTTTAGCATTATCAAAATCTATTATTGAAAAAAGTAATGGTTATATTGATGTGGAATCAGAAGTTGGAAAAGGGACTAAATTTTTAATTAAATATTTTAATTATTAACTTTTTAATAAAGGAGTGATTAAATGATATATACTACATATTATAATTCCCCAATTGGTAAATTACTTCTAGCCTCTAAAGAAAATAAATTAATTGGACTTTGGATTGAAGGTCAGAAATATTATTTATCAGGAATAGAAGAGGAATTTACTAAAAATGATGATGAAAAAATATTAATAGAAACTAAAAAGTGGTTAAATAGATACTTTAATGGAGAAAAGCCATGTCCTAATGAATTAGACTTAGCACCTATTGGTAGTAAGTTTAGAAAGAATGTATGGGATATCCTTTGTAAAATTCCTTATGGAAAAGTTATTACATATAATGATATTGCAAAAGAAATAGCAAAGAAAAGGAAAATTAATAAGATGTCTGCACAAGCAGTTGGAGGTGCAGTAGGTCATAATCCAATATCAATTATTATACCATGTCATAGGGTAATTGGAACAAATGGAAGTTTAACAGGTTATGCAGGCGGATTAGATAAAAAAGAATATTTACTTAAGCTTGAAAATGCTATTTAGATATAAAAAATAAAAGGTGATATTATGAAAAAAGTATTAAAATTTATTTTAGTTTTTATAGCTTTTTTAATAGTATTAATACTACTAGATACAACACAAGCTATAGTTTTTAATAATAGCCCAATATTTAAAATTAGAGAAGATTATAATGGAGGCTTAATATACTATATTGACAAAGGAATTCTTGTAAAAGCATATAAATATACAGATGGAAAAAAGGATGTTGTTTTTAGATGGGAAAAATATTTTCCTTATGTAGAAAGTAAATCAAAAGACCAATCATATTTTTATGGAAAAGTTATAGAATCTAGTATACAATATATTATTGTAGAGCCAAATGAAGGAGAGGATATAAGAAAATCATCAGATAAGATATCTATATCTCTTGAAGATAATAATGAGATTATATATCCAGTAGGAACAAATTTAAAAATTACATATACAGGAGAAATAATGGAAAGTTATCCAGCACAAATAAAAGTAACCAATATTGAAATTACAGATGATATATAAATGTATAATATAAAAGGATTGTATATTAAAAATATTTGTTAATAGGAGTGATTTAGTTTGAATAAGAAATTAAAAATAATATTAGAAAAATGTCCACAAAACCATAAATGTCCAGCTATAAAAATTTGTCCAGTAGGTGCGTTATCTCAAAATGATTTTGAGGCACCAACTATAGATTATGATAAGTGTATAAGCTGTGGTAAATGTTCGAATTTTTGCCCTAAGAAAGCATTAGTTTTAGAGTAAAGAAAAAATATATTTTAAATGGATAGTTCATATATAGAATTTTTTATATTTAGTATATTAAAAACTTCGAATTATATGTTATAATTATTATGGGTGATTATTTTGAAAATAATAGATTATTCCAGTAAATATAATGAAGATATTAAAGATTTACTTGTTGAATTACAAGAATATATTACAAAGATGGACAGAGAAAAATATAACATTTTGACTGATGAATATAGAGAGAAATATTTTGAAAAAACTCTTGATGAAGTAAATAGGTGTAAAGGAAAAATGTTTTTAGCAATAGAAGACGAAAATGTAATTGGGTTAATTGTTGGAGTTATAAATAATGAAAACGAGAATACTTATGATTTTATTGCTCCAAAACGAGGTCGTATTACAGAATTAATTGTATCAAAGAAAAGTCGCTTAAAAGGCGTTGGTAAACACTTATTAGGTGCAATGGAAAATTATTTTAAAGAAGTCGGATGTGAAGGTGTTTTAATAGATGTGTTTGCATATAATGAAAACGCTCAAAAATTTTACTATAAAAATGGTTATTTTAATAGAAATATAGAAGTTATGAAAAAAATATGAAGATTAGTTTAAAAGTGATGTTAGACATTAACAATCTTGTTTTAACATTTGTATTTAAGAGTAAAAGATAAATGAACTAATCTATAAACTTTCTACAGACCGCATTTTGCTTAAAAAATTTGATTCATCAACTGATAAAATTAGTATAACATATTCATAAAAATTTTAAATTAAAAACATTAAAAATATTGATAAAAATAAAAAAATGTCATATAATATAAGTAAGGAAAGTAAGGAAAACGAAGGGAAGTGATTTTATGGAATTAGCAAAAGTAACTACAAAAGGACAAGTAACTATTCCAAAATCAATTAGAGAATTGTTAGGTTTGAAAGAAGGAAGTAAAATTCTTTTTATTCAAAAAGGTAATGACATAGTTATTCAAAATTCTGCAATGCTTGCATTAGAAAAAATACAAGATGCTTTTGATGGCGAAGCAGAAAGACTGGGGTTAAAAACAGAAGAAGATGTTGTAAAAATGATAAAAGAATTTAGAAAAAATAGAAAGAAGGATTAGTTTGAAAGTAATGTTAGACACTAACATTCTTGTTTCAGCATTTGTGTTTAAGAGCAAAAAGATGAATGAACTAATCTATAAACTTTCTGTAGAACACGAAATAGTTATTTGCTCCTATACAATTGAAGAACTAAAAGAATTAGTAGATACAAAGTTTAAAGTAACACAAAAGGATTTAGATGAATTTTTAAAAGATTTTCCATTTATTTTAGTTTATTCTCCAACTACAGTAGAAAATAAATTATTTGAAATAAGGGATAAGAATGATTATATTATTTTGCATACAGCTATTATTGAAAATGTTGATGTTTTTATAACAGGTGATAAAGATTTTAACGATGTTGATATAGATAAACCTGAAATAATGAATGTAACTGAATTTTTAGAAAGATATTGTTAAATATACTCCCACAAAATTCTAAAATTATTTAAAATAAGTAGTTTTAGAATTTTGTGGGAGTAACTTATGAAAGTTCATATATAAATTCAATTCGCTGTTTTAGAAATTTCTCAAATTGTAGTTCTTGCTTAATTATCTTCATTTTACACCATCTTTTCATTATAATTTTAGGATGATTGATTTTTGTATCAATTCTGTCATATTAGTTCGAACAGAAACGTCGTTGGAGCAAATCACATACAAGTTACGAACTTTGTTCTCCTTCTAGAAATATTATATATGAATTGGTATTAAATTTCAATAATTTTGAACGAATTTAAACAAAATAAATATGTGTTATTTAATAATATAAGGATAAATAAAAAATAATTTTAATTTTTTTGAACGAATTTGAACGAATTGTTGATAATACAATGATTAAATGATATACTAATATTGGGTGATAATTATGAAAAAAGAAAGTGATAAATTAGAATTTAAAAGAGAAATAAATGATTCATTGATAAAAGAAGTTATTGCTTTTTGCAATTCTTCTGGTGGAACTATAATTATTGGATATAATGATGATGGAACTATTTGTGGACTTAATAATGCTAGGCAAGATTTAGATAAAATAAGTAATAAGTTACATGATAGCATTGAACCCGATGTTAGTTTTTTAGTTTCTCCGAGAATCGAAAATGAAAATGGTAAAGATATTATTATTGTAGAAGTATTGCAGGGAACTAGTAAACCATATTATATAAAATCAAAAGGAATGACTCCTGAAGGTGTTTATGTAAGAGTAGGAGCAACATCACAACCATCTACTAGAGAATCTATAAGAGATATGATTATAGATTCATCAGGAGTAACATTTGAAAAAAATTTAAGTATAAATCAAGATTTAACATTTTTATATACAGAACGCGTATTTAAAGAAAAAGAAATTGCATTTGGTAATAGAGAAAAGAAAATACTAGGTATCATAAACGATAATAACCAATATACAAATTTAGGACTATTATTATCTGATCAGTGTCCATATACTATAAAAATGGCTGTTTATACCGATAATACAAAAAAAGAATTTATAGATAAAAAAGAAACAAACATTGGAAGTGTTTTACAACAACTTGAAGAAGCGGAAAGCTATTTAAAATTAAATAATAAAGTAAGTGGAAAAATTCAAGGAATGGAACGCGTAGATAATTATGATTATCCAGAGGAAAGTATAAGAGAAGTTTTACTTAATACAATTGCCCATAGAAATTATGAAATTCCAGGAAGTACCTTAATTCATATATTTACTAACAGAATTGAGTTTTTAAGTCTTGGTGGACTTGTTAAAGGTTTAACAATTGAAGATATAAAATTAGGAAGTTCTTCTTCCAGAAATCCTAAATTAGTAAGTATTTTTCATAGGCTAGGTTTAGTAGAAGCTTATGGTAGTGGTATTCCTAGAATGCTAGAATTATATAAAAATTCTATAAATGTTCCTAATATCTATGTTGCACCAAACAGCTTTTTAGTAGAAATGCCTAAGATTTCACTTAAGAAAGAATATAATATTATTATTGAATATTTAAGAAACCACGAATGTGCAACAAGAGAACAATTAGAAAAGTTGTTAGGAACTAAAAAAGTAACTACCGTAACTATCTTAAATGAAATGCTTGAAAGGAATTTGATCATTAAAGAAGGAAAATCAAGAAATATTATATACAAGTCTAATTAAAGATTATCAGAGATAGAATAGGATATTAAATAAAAGATACTAAATTATAATAATGTTTTAGTATCTTTTATAAAATTATAAAAAATCCCCAAATGTGAGTACAAGTAAAATGGAGCAAGTCACATACAAGTTACGAACTTTGTTCTCTTTCTAGAAATATTATAGAATGAATAAAAATAATTTTCAATACTTATACAAAATAAATTCATAAAAAATGGAAATGGACAGTTTTTTTGGAATAAATATTGATAAAAAATGATTTTTAGTATATACTATTAGTAGTTTAACGCGAGGAGATATGCTATAGAAATTGAAAGAAATTATTATTTAAATAAATTAATATCTAAAAAGGAAAATAAGCTTATAAAAATAATTACAGGTATTAGAAGAAGTGGTAAATCATACTTGCTTGATCCAATTTTTAAGAACTATTTACTAGAAAGTGGTGTTAAAGA
>CALXJG010000018.1 GCA_944388565.1 uncultured Clostridia bacterium | reverse complement strand
AAAAAACGGAGGAAAAAGATGAGATTAAAAATTACTAAAACTAATTCTGATACTAATTACTATGTAATTAAAGATATTAAAACACCTTCTGGTAAACGTACTACAATGATTTATGAAAAACTTGGAAATGAACAAGATTTATTAAAAAAATCGAATGGTGAAGATATTCTAGACTGGATTAAAAAATATATTAAAGATTTAAATGAAAAAGAAAAAGAACATAAAAATGATATTTTAATTAAAAAATCACCTTCTAAGATAATCTCAAAAGATGAACAATTTTGTTTTAATGTAGGTTATGTTTTTTTGCAAAATATTTATCATTCTTTAAGATTAAATAATATTTGTAGCGAGATTAGTGATAAATACAAATTTAATTATGATTTGGATAATATTTTATCTAGACTAGTATATAGTAGGATAATATATCCTTCTTCAAAATTGGCTACTTTTGAATTATCTAAAAAATATATTGAACAACCTAATTTTGAACTTCATGATATTTACCGTGCTTTAGAAGTAATTGCAAAAGAAACCGATTTTATTCAATCTGAATTGTATAAAAACAGTTTAAGAGTATCTAAGCGAAATACCAAGATTCTTTACTATGATTGTACTAATTACTTTTTTGAAATTGAACAAGAAAGTGGGTTAAGGCAATATGGTCCTTCTAAGGAACATAGACCTAATCCAATTACTCAAATGGGTCTTTTTATGGATGGAGATGGTATTCCTTTAGCTTTTAGTATTACAGCTGGAAATACGAATGAACAAATTACCTTAACTCCCCTAGAAGAAAAAATATTAGAAGATTTTAAACTATCTAAATTCATTGTTTGTACTGACGCTGGTCTTGCATCAACTGCTAACAGAAAATTTAATGATAAAGATGACAGAGCATTTATCACTACTCAATCAATTAAGAAATTAAAAAAACATTTAATGGATTGGGCACTTGATCCTAATGGTTGGCATCTTTCTGGAGATAAAAAAGAGTACAATATTAAAGAGATAGAAAATGACGAAAAAAGTTTAGAGCTTTACAAAGATAGAACATTCTTTAAAGCTCGTTGGATTAAAGAAAACGGATTAGAGCAAAAACTAATTGTAACTTACTCTTTAAAATACAGAAATTACCAGAGACAAATTCGTAATTCTCAAATCGAAAGAGCCAAAGTTGCAATAGCTAACAAAAGTTTCAAGCTTGATAAATGCAATCAAAATGATTTTAAAAGATTCATAAAGAAAACTAATATTACAAAAGATGGAGAAGTAGCTGAAAAGAAAGTATTATCATTAAATACTGACACAATCCAAAAAGAAGAAAAATTCGATGGCTTTTATGGTGTTTGTACTAATCTTGATGATGATCCTGAAGAAATTATCAAAGTAAATCAAAGAAGATGGGAAATTGAAGAAAGTTTTAGAATAATGAAAAGTGAATTTAAAGCCAGACCAGTATATTTAAGTAGAGATGACAGGATTACAGCACATTTTACTACTTGTTTCCTTTCATTAGTAATTCTTAGATTTTTAGAAAAAATACTTGATGAAAAATATACAAGTTCAGAAATTATTGATACATTAAAAAATATGAATATGCAAAAGAATTTTGATTGCAGTTATGAACCAATTTATACAAGAACTGATTTAACGGATGACTTACATGAAAAATTTGGTTTTAGAACTGATTATGAAATACTACAAGAAAGTAGATTAAAAAAAATTTTAACAAAAACAAAAAAATGATTTAGGTACGCATTTTTAAATTAATCTATTGAAGACTGAAAGCCTTGCATTTCAAAGGCTATCAGTCTTTTACTATTTTACAACTGTCAAATTTGAGTATATAATAATATTATCAACAATTATATTATTATAATACATTATTTTAATGCTAAATTACATGACTTATTATACTTGTAAAACACAAATAGTAGTTCGATAGGAGGGCAACATGAAAAAGAATAGTAACTTTAATTATTATAGTAATGTTTTAAAAGTTACAAACGATAATTTTGAAAAATATAATTTATCTAGATATATAAAAATTTTTGATAATGGGTATAATAAAAGATTAGAAAAAATATATAAACAAAAATTATATAATCTTGTACTTAATATATGTAATCAGTATATATATAATTATGAATATATATTAAAAAAAGATGAGATAAAATTTTTTTATGAATTTAATTTACAAATGGTAGTAAGGAACTGCATTAGAGAATTGGAAGAAGATATATTAAGATATAAAAAAGAATGCAAATAGATATGTTTTGCATTCAACTTGGTGTTCCCGGTGCGAATCGAACGCACGACCAACAACTTAGGAGGTTGCTGCTCTATCCCCTGAGCTACGGAAACAAAAATATAATAAAGATATTATATCATAAATATTTAATTAATACAATGCTAAAATTTGTTTATATGGTTGAATTATTTATAATTTTATAGTATAATATAACTGTTATATTTGCAGCTGTAGCTCAACTGGATAGAGCATTTGGCTACGAACCAAAAGGTTGGGGGTTCAAGTCCCTCCAGTTGCACCAATGACTTTTTTGTTCGAACGATTCGGTCTTCTGGTATAGGAATCGAACGAAAATGATTCTTTTTTTTATTTTATAGTATTATTTGTTTTAGACATGTGAATAATTTCTTTGTAGCAAAAGATATTATAAATTAATCACATGTTTTTTTGGTTGTAAAATATTCGTTGTTGTGTATTCACACCCCAACGAATATTTTACAACCGAAACATTTAAATGAGCAATATGAAGAGAGGAAATCAGAAGAATTTACTAAGCAATTGCCATAATAATTATAGTAGTATAAATTGTATCTTCATTATAGGAGATACAATTTATTTTTTTATTTAAGTTATTCCTAATTTTTTTTATACTCTTTGAAAAACTATATAAATAAAAATACAATTATAGTTTATAAATATGTTTAATTTGTTTTACCATGTATATGTAAAAAGTAAATCCTAAAAGTGCAATAAATATGAGAAATTATTAAATTCTCTTTGTTTATTAGACTAATTATCATTTTTGTTTAAAAACAATTTATTATGAAGATTTAAATATATATTTTTTAATAAATTAATTTTACAAAATATGAATTATTTTATTCTATTTAATAATATTGAAGTGTTATGTAATGTGTGTTATAATATATACCATAAATATATTAACTTAGTCAAGATTTTGAAGGGGGAGTTTTAAATGGTATTTCAGTTTTTGCTAAATATTTTTCTATGTATAGTGGTTTCAATTGTTACAATACTAGTTATAGGAGTGATAGTTCCTGTATATCGGTTCTTAAGTAGAGCAGATAAATTATTTTATTTCTATGCTAAATATGAACATCTTTTAAGGGATAAGTTCTTAAAAACAGATAAAATTACTTTTTCATATGGCAAATATAAAAAAGAAATATATAATTTTGAAGAGTTAATTAAAGAATTTGAAACTTTAATTAATGATACTTATGAGTATTATGATAAGATTAGCATATATGCTGATATAGCTGAAGGATCTATTACCGACTGGAAGAAAAAATTAGATAAAATAAATTTTAAAATAATAGAATTACGCTAAGAGTATATAATAAAACGGTCAAGAATAACATTTTTGACCGTTTTATTATATTAAAAACTTTGATGTAGTAAAAAAGGAAAGTTTGAAGGCATAAAACTTTGTGGTGTATACATAAAAGGTTGCCTTGAAATTGTAACAAATTTTATTGAGAATATATCGCAATATAAAATGTTATTATCTTGTACAGAGCTAAGAACTATAAAACTTGCACCTACTTCAAGTAATATTCCAATTCTATCTTGTAATGAGTTTGTTCCAATTAAAAACTCTACTTTTACTAAATCACCTATATGTTTTTTTAAAAAAGCCGGCGTATAAATTGGATTTTTAAGGGATTCGGGCATTATTTGAGTATTTTCTTGTTCGTTATTCATAACTAATTCTCCTTTCATTAAGTTTCATGATATAAAGGGGTTGGTGCATAAAAACAATGATTTGCAACTCTTGTAAGTAAACTACCACTTCCATTGTATGGGAAGGTTTGTGGACAAGCTAAACTATATGGATTCATAAACCATAGACATTCGCCGATTTCGTTTAATTTATTTCCACTTAAGGCCCAGTCAGCAATTTCATATTCTACATCAGTAGGTCGCATATTATATATATTTTGTGGATTATATGTATTACCAATTGTATCACTTGCACAAGTAAATTGTCCTTTTTGCATTATTATATTTCTTATATTACCACCTTCTGAAACTCTTGAGTATTCACCGGTGGGTACTTCTACTCGATTCATTATCACTGTTGCAACGGCTTTCATACCATTTTCACCTTCGCCACCAGCTTCACACATTATTATTCTAGCTAGTAATTCTCTATCTGAAAATGACATAGTTTATCCCCCCTATTATAGAAGTATATTAAAAAATAACAAAAAAGGTTACAGTTAGTAATTAGTGATATATGATAAAAAATGTTAATATTTTGATTATTAAGAGTGTATAAAACAAAAACCAGTGATATATACAATTTCACTGGCTTTTATTTATTCAATCTTCAATCGGCAAGAATAAATTACATTTACAAATTCCATCTTTTATAAATTCGTCACATGGGCAAAGTGTAGTATCATCTTGGCTTATTCTACATGGACAATGCCCATTTTTTCTATTTGTTCCCTCTATTATTTTCATTACATAATCAATATCTGGATTTAATCTATATCCTTTCATAATTCACCCCCTAGTGTATATCTTTTCTTAATAATATTCATATAGTAATTAAAAAATACATATATTTAAAATAGTTGAGGTGCAATATGTCTAAGATCTGGGGAGCTATGTTAATTATTAGTATAGCAGTAGCTATTTTTACTGGTAATGTTGAAACAGTTGTAAGTAGTATAATGACAAGTGGACAAAATGCAGTAGAAAATATATTAGGATTAGTAGGAATGATGTGCTTTTGGAATGGTCTATTTAATATATTTGAAAAAACTAGTGCAATTAAAACATTTTCAAAATTTTTTTCAAAAATTATAGGGAAATTATTTAATAAAAAGGAATTAAATGAAAAAGCAGTAGAATATATGAGTATGAATATGGCAAGTAATATTGTCGGTATAGGAAACGCAGCTACGGTAAATGGTATTAAAGCTATAGAAGAATTACAAAAAGAAAATCCCAAAAAAGACGAACCTAATGATAACATGACAACATTTGTATTAGTAAATACTGCCTCGTTGCAGTTAATTCCAACCAATATAATTGCTTTAAGAGCTTTATATGGTTCATCTTCGCCATCTGCAGTAATTTTTCCAATATGGATAGTTACAGCTGTTGCACTAATATTTGGAATTGTTAGTATAAAAATATTAAACAGAAGGATGTAGCTTATGAATTTTATTGTAATGTGTATAATACCTATATTTATAGCAACAATTTTAATTGTAGGTTTAAAGGAAAAAAAAGATATATTTAAGTTATTTGTAGAAGGATGTTTAGAAGGCTTAAAAATGGTATATAAAATATTTCCATATATTTTAGCAATAACGGTTGCTACTTACTTATTAAAATCTACTGGTGCATTAGATTTTATATTAATACCATTAAGACCTTTATTAACTAAATTTGGAATTCCTGATGATATAGTACCATTATGTTTAATGAGACCACTTTCAGGTGGGGCTTCTATGTCTGTTGTTATGGATATATTAAAAACAAGTGGTGCAGATTCAGTATCTGGGAAAATGGCAGCTATAATTATGGGGGCAACAGAGACCACATTGTATACAATTACTATTTTGTTTGGTGCTGTTGGAATAAAAAAATTAAGAGGTGTATTAATAGCAGGATTAATAGCAGATGCTTCGGCAATTATTACAGCAATAATTTTAGTAAATATAGGTGTTATCTAAAAATATTAATTTATCAAATATTTTAAATAGTATTGAAAATATAAAAAAAAATGATATAATAGTATATGTTAATTAGTAAATTTAAATATAATCCTTTAAGAAATTAATTTTTAAAGAAAAAGTTTAAGTGATTCTATTAACTAATATTTCTTAAAGGAGGGTAAATAGATGCAAGATAAAATTATCATTTGTAAAGACTGTGGCGAAGAATTTGTATTTTCAGTTTCTGAGCAAGAGTTTTATGCACAAAAAGGATTAGAACATGATCCTGTAAGATGTAAAGAATGTAGAAATGCAAAAAAGGCAAGAAATAATAGCAGGAAATTTTAATTTTTAAAGTAGTCGAAAAAGACTACTTTTTTCTTGTATTTTAGCACTTTTTTTGATATAATATAGCCGGAATATTTATTTTTTTAGGAGGAACAAATAATGGCAATTACACCTATGATGCAGATGTATTTAGATACAAAGGAAAAATACAAAGATTGTATTTTATTTTATAGATTAGGTGACTTTTATGAGATGTTTTTTGAAGATGCAAAAACTTGTAGTAAAGAGTTAGAATTAACATTAACTGGAAAAGATTGTGGTTTAGAAGAAAGAGCACCAATGTGTGGTATTCCACATCATGCTGTAAATACATATATTCCAAAACTTGTTGAAAAAGGGTATAAAGTTGCTATATGTGAACAATTAGAAGATCCTAAATATGCAAAAGGAATAGTAAAACGTGATGTAGTAAAAATAATAACTCCAGGAACAATTACGGAGCTTACAATGTTAGATGATAAAAAGAATAATTATATAGCTTCTTTAAATGCAACTAAGGATAGCTGTGCAATTTCTTTTTGTGATATATCTACAGGTGAATTTTTTGTATCAAGTCTTACAGGTATAGACATTAATACTAAGATAAAAAATGAAATTGCAAGAATAAATCCTTCTGAAATTGTTGTATCAGCAAATTCAAAATATAATGAGTTAATTATAAAAGATATATCAAAAATATTTAATATATATATAAGTAAATATAGCAATTTAGAAGAAAATAAATTATTTAAAGATATAATTAATAAAAGTAATATTAATATATCTGACTTAGAAAGTTTATCTTGTAATATTTTATTAAATTATATTGAAGAAACACAAAAAAGTAATATAAATCAAATTAATAATATTAAAAAATATGAAATTGAAAAATATATGCAACTAGATATAACAACAAGAAAAAATTTAGAAATTTTAGAAGCTAATAGAGAGAAAACTAAAAAAGGTAGTTTGCTTTGGGTTTTAGATGAAACCGTTACTGCAATGGGAGGAAGACAACTAAGGCATTGGATTGAAGCACCACTTTTAGATATAGTAGAAATTAAGAAAAGACAAGATGTTGTAGAAATATTAGTTAATAATAATTTATTAAGAGATGATATACAAGATGTTTTAAAAACTGTATATGATATAGAAAGAATAATCTCAAAAGTAGTTACAAGTAATGTTAATGCACGTGAACTTTTATCTTTAAAAAATTCGCTAGAGAATTTACCAACATTAAAAAATGTATTAGGTAAAATTGTAAACGAAACTAAAAATGTATATTTTTATGAATTATACCAAAAACTTGATACATTGGAAGATATTTATTCTTTAATTGAAAATTCTATAGCAGATGATGCTAAAATAACAATTAAAGAAGGTGGAATAATAAAAGATGGTTTTGATGAACAAGTAGATGAGTATAGAAAAGCTTCAACTCAAGGACAAGACTGGTTAATGGAATTAGAAGCAAAAGAAAAAGAGCGTACAGGAATAAAAGGTAAATGGCTAAGAGTAGGATATAATAGAGTTTTTGGATATTTTATTGAGGTTACTAATTCATATAAAAATATGGTCCCTGAAGATAGATATATAAGAAAGCAAACATTAGCGGGGGCCGAAAGATATATTACAGAAGAATTAAAAGAAATAGAAGATAAAATACTTGGAGCAAAAGATAAACTTGTAGATATTGAATATGAAATATTTTGTAAAATAAGAGATAAAATAGCAAGTCAAGTTATAAGAGTACAAAATACTGCAAGTGTTGTTGCAACTTTAGATGTACTTTGTTCTTTTGCAACTGTTGCAATAAATAATAGATATGTAAAACCTGAGATTACTACAGATGGGAATATAGATATAAAAAATGGTAGACATGCTGTTGTAGAAAAAGCCTTAAAAAATGATGAATTTATTCCAAATGATGTATATATGAATAATGATTCGGATAGATTTTTAATAATAACTGGTCCTAATATGGCTGGTAAATCTACTTATATGAGACAAGTGGCTATTATAACTTATATGGCACAACTTGGTTCTTTTGTACCAGCTGATAGTGCTAAAGTATCAATTGTTGATAGAATATTTACTAGAATTGGTGCATCTGATGATTTAGCAATGGGGCAGTCAACTTTTATGGTAGAAATGCAAGAATTGTCTAATATACTTGAAAATGCTACTAAAAATAGCCTTATTATACTTGATGAAATTGGTAGAGGTACTTCTACTTATGATGGGCTTGCAATTGCTTGGGCTACAGTAGAGTATGTTGCAGATAAGGAAAAAATAGGAGCAAAAACTTTATTTGCTACACATTATCATGAATTAATTGAACTTGAAGGAAAGGTCGAAGGTGTAAAAAATTATTCTGTAGATGTAAAAGAAAAAGGTGATGATGTAATTTTTTTAAGAAAAATTACACCAGGCGGTGCAGATGAATCATATGGTATTTATGTTGCAAAATTAGCTGGTATAAAGAAAAGTGTTATTCAAAGATCAAAACAAATATTAAAAGAATTAGAAAATGTTGATTTAGCTAAAAAAACAATACAAGAAAAGAAGAAAAAAATCACAACAGAAGAAATTCAAGTTGATATGTTTAATTATAAAATGGCTGAAATTACAAGAATATTAGAGAAAACAGATTTAGATGAAATTACGCCAAAAGATGCTTTAGAAGTACTATATAGATTAAAAGAAAAATTAGATTAAAAGCCATTATGTTTGTATAATGGCTTTTTAAAATTATAGCTTAAATTAAATATTTATTTGATTATATATTGATTTAATAGTATAATTAGTATGTAAAAGTTAAATAGAGTATAGAAAGAAGGGAACATATGGGGAGTATTGTACTTTTAGATGAACATACTATAAATAAAATTGCTGCTGGTGAGGTTGTAGATAGACCTGCATCTATTGTGAAAGAATTAGTAGAAAACTCTATAGATGCAAAAGCCACTGCAATTACGGTAGAAATACAAAAAGGTGGAATTAGTTATATAAAAATAACTGATAATGGAGTTGGATTTGCAAGTGATGATATTGAACTTGCTTTTGAAAGACATGCAACAAGTAAAATTAGAAAAGAAGAAGATTTGTTACATATTACTTCAATGGGGTTTAGAGGTGAAGCTTTAGCATCTATTGCGGCAATTTCAAAAGTCACTTTAATTAGTAGAAATGAAAAAAAAGAAATAGGTAGAAGAGCTTATGTAGAAGCAGGAAATGTAAAATCTATTGAACAAGTAGCTTCTAATATTGGAACAAAAATAGAGGTTAGAGATGTTTTTTATAATGTACCAGCTAGATTCAAATTTTTAAAGAAAGATTTTACTGAAGCTGGATATATTGAAGATGTTATTATTAGAACAGCAATTGCTAATCCACATATTAGCTTTAAATACATTAATAATGGTAAAACTATTATACAAACATCTGGAAATGGGGATTTAAGTTCTACTGTGTATGATATTTTTGGAAAAGAAATTTATCAAAATATTGTTCCAATTAGTTATGAGTCAAATGATATGAAAGCTGAAGGTGTTATAGGACTTCCAAATATATCAAGATCAACAAGGTCACATCAATTTACATATATTAATTCTAGATATATAAAGAATAAAACATTAAGTACCGCAATTGAAAAAGCATGTGAGCAAAAATATGCAATAAATAAATTTGCATTTGTAATATTAAATGTTTCTATTAATCCAGAGCATATAGATGTAAATGTTCATCCAGCAAAATTAGAAGTAAAATTCGATGATGAATCAAAAATATTTGATTTAGTGTATTATGCAGTAAGATATGCTTTGGAAAGTAATGAAAGAACAATTAGTCCATTTACAAACATTAAACCTGTTGAAACTGTGAATAAGATTGAACAAATTTCAAAAGATTTGTTAAATAATGGAGTAATAAAAAAAGAAAATAATGAGTATATTCCAGAGAAAAAATTTGATTTTTCAAGAGAAATAAAAAAACAAGCAGAAATAATAAAACCAGTTTCTGTAATAAATGATGAAACTACAGAAGAATATAATACAAATACTCAAATAAAAGAAAATAAAACTTATACTCCTGAGGAAATACCAGATATACCTTTAGTAGAAACAAAAGAAGAGAATAATGTAGTTAATAATAATTATTATGAAAATGTGGATATATTAGAAAAAGAAGAGTTAGCATATAAATATGTAGGACAAGTATTTGATACATATATAATTATTCAAATAAAAGATAAAATGTATATAATTGATCAACATGCGGCTCATGAAAGATTATTATATGAACAAATTAAAGAGGCATATTATTCTAAAGAGAAGCAATCTCAGTTATTGTTAATACCAATTTTAGTTGAATTATTACCAAAAGAAAAAGAAATAGTTGATCAAAATTTAGATATGTTTGAAAAATCAGGATTTATTCTTGAAAACTTTGATGAAAATACTATAAAGATATCTGGTGTTCCAAATATAGGATATGATATTGAGTATAAATCAATGTTTAAGGATATAGTAGATGATTTACTTGGTGCATCAAAGACTCAAAAAGATGAAAAAGAGTTTAGATTTTTAGCTACACTTGCATGTAAAGCAGCAGTAAAGGGAAGAATGAAACTTGATACTAAAGAACAAATTGCATTAATAGATCAAATGGTAAAACTTGATAATCCTTTTACTTGTCCACATGGTAGACCAACGGCTTATGAAATATCTAAATATGAAATAGAAAGAAGATTTTTAAGAAAGTAGAGTGTTATGAAAGAAAAGATTATATGTATAGTTGGACCAACTGCATCTGGAAAGACAAGCCTTAGTATTGAACTTGCAAAAAAGATAAATGCAGAAATCATTTCAGCTGATTCAATGCAAATATATAAGGGATTAGATATAGGTACAGCAAAGGTAACGGAAGAAGAAAAACAAGGGGTTGTTCACCATATTATAGATATATGTAATCCTAATGAAAAATTTAGTGTTGCAGATTTTAAAGAATTATGCTATCATAAAATAGATGAGATACTTTCAAAAGGAAAGAAAGTAATAATTGTAGGTGGAACCGGATTATATGTTAGTGCAGTAGTAGAAGATATGAATTTCGAAAATGAAGATATTGATGTAGAATATAGAAATAAATTAGAAAAATTAGCTAAAGAAAAATCTAATGGGTATTTACATGAAATGTTACAAAAAATAGATCCTAAATCAGCAGAATTAATACATAAAAATAATGTAAAAAGAGTTATAAGGGCTTTAGAGATTGCTAAAAATTCTAAAGAATTAAAATCTACTCATATGCAAAAAGAAATGATCAGAAAAAAACAGGAAAGTAAATATGATTTTTATGTTTTTTGTTTAAATATAGAAAGAGAATTACTATATAAAAGAATAAATGAAAGAGTAGATATCATGGTAAAAAATGGTGTAATTGATGAAGCTAAAAAACTATATGACATGAATTTAGACAAAACTTCTACATGTATGCAAGCAATTGGATATAAAGAGTTTTTTCCATATTTTGAAGGAAAATCTACTTTAGATGAATGTATAGAAAAATTGAAAGTTGAAACTAGAAAATATTCAAAAAGGCAAATGACTTGGTTTAAAAATAAATTATCACCATATTTTTTAGATGTAACTGATGATAAAAATATTTTAATATGTGAAATATTAAATGTATTAAACAATTAGAGGTAATGTATGAAAGAAAAAATATCAAATGATAAGTTATTAAAGAAAAAGCGATATATTATTATTGCTTGTATATTAGTAGTATTAATTGCATTAGGTATATTTTGCTATGTAAAGTTCTTTAATCCAAAACAAACTTATACGGTAGTAAATGGCTATGTTGAAAAAATTTCCGAATCAGTTGGTATTGTATTAAAGAAAGAAACTGTACTAGATATGGACAATCAAAGTTCTGCTATACCTATTATAGAGCAAGATAAAAGAGTCGGAAAAGATGAAATAATAGCAATATATAAAAATGACAGATATGATGAATACTTAAAACAAATTGAAAGCATAGATAGTGATATTCAAACATTGGTAAAAGACTTACCTGTTACTTATTCTGTTGAAATTGCAAATATAGATTCTCAGATATCAGAACTTGCTAAAGAGGCTATAGGTACTAATTCTTATTTAAAAATGCAAGAATACAAAACAAAAATAGATGAACTTTCATATAAAAAAATAGTAATACTTGGGCAACTTAGCCCTGCTGGTTCTAAAATAAGAGAAGTAATAGAAAAAAGAGAGGAAATTGAGAAAAATAGTAAAGAATCTTCAAACAATATAAAAGCCCCTATATCTGGCGTTGTAAGTTATAAAATAGATGAACTAGAAAATGCAGCAAATGTTGATAATATTTTGAAATATAATACAGAACAATTTGATAAAATTTTCGAACAATATTCTGCTAGTAGTAAAAATCAATTTGGAATTAAAATTGTAGATAATTTTAATGCATATTTTGTGGTTAGAATTCCAGCTAATGAAAATAGTGAGTATATTGAAGTAGGAAAAAAATATACAATAAAAACAATAGATAGAGAGCCACTTGAGTTTACAGGTACTATTTTGAGAACAATAAAAAATGAGGAAAATAATTATATAATATTTACAATTACTAATGGAATAGAAAATATAATTGATAAAAGATCATTAACTTTAAATATTATCTGGAATAGAGAAGAAGGAATGGCTGTACCAAATGAAGCTATTAAAAGATCAGAGGATAATAAATACGACTATGTTACTTTAGTTACAGGAGGTAGATATGTACAAATTCCTATAAAAATAGTAAGTGCTAGTGATAGTGTTTGCATTGTAGATAATTTAACTTCAGAAGAAAAAAAGGCAATTGGAATAGAAACAAATTATGTTCTTAGTTTATATGATGTATTATTAATAGAAAAAAAGTAGCATTAAAAGCTACTTTTTTTCGTATATAAATTACCATTAATATTATCTTTATATATTTTTATATTATCAATTTTTGTAGTAGAGAAAATCTTTTTTTGTTCACCTAATATGAGTAAAATTTGATATAATTCATATTTTGTAAATTTATCATTTTCAAGCATTTCATTTATTGATCTTTCATAAAAATATTCTTTTGAATTTTGTATAAGTAAAGGTGTATCTTTAATTTTGTTATATATCGAAATATTTTCAGGTAAAATAGTTGAATAAATGAAAGCAATTGGTTCCTCATAAGTACCATATGTATAATCTTCATATTTTGAAATGAAGTAATTAGGTAAATCATGATTTTCAAAGCATTTATTGTATACATAAATATTAATATTGCTTATTAATATTTTTATGCAAGTATAATTATCGTCATAATATAACTCAGAATCTTTAGGTGATAAATAAGCTGTTATACCTGCTTTTTCAGTTCCTGAGATTTTTAAAAACTTATCTGCAAATTCAGATAATTTCATTCCGTATTTAATTACATTTTCAACATATGCATTTTTTATATAAATATATAAATTATTCAAATTTAATCTCCTTAATAAAAATATATTTCTAAAGACAGTATCTGTATAACAAATACTGTCTATTTTTTTCTTTGAATATTTTAGCACAGATTATTTATTAAATCAATGCTAATAACATATATATTAAAAATATATAATTATTATTCTTTTGATGTGCTTCCAAATCCACCTTTTCTAATACCAGTTGCGTTGTCATTATCAGCAATTAAAAATTTTTGAAAATATGCTTGTCCTGCAGGTTCCCCTTTTTTTATAACTACATCTTTAAATGAAAGATTATAATATGTTAATTGTAAGTGTCCATAATTAGTTTCATTCATATAATAATCACTCTCGATAATACCAATACTATTTGACATTACAAGTCCTTTTTTTATTGGAAAGGAACTTTTATTTGCAAGTATTAATACTTCATCTTCTCCAAAATATGAACATATTCCTGTTGGTACAAGTGTTGGTTTTATTTCTAAAAAATCTTTATTTCCCGTAAGAAACTTTTTTATATTAGAAAATACAGTTTTCCAAATTGATGGAATAATGGTATCTTCACAAGCTTCTATATCATATGCTACTGAATTACGAGTTTTTCTTACTGGTAAATTAATATTATAATTTTCAAAACCCTTACATACTTCAAAACCTCTAACTTTCATTAAAAACCTCCTAAAAAATCATATAGATTTTTCTATATGATTTTATCATAACAATATGTATTTATCAAATATTAAAATTTAACTTTAACATTTTCTTTTTCTGATTTATTTTCTATTTCAAAGAATTTTTCTTCTTTAAAACCAAATATTTTAGCAAACAAATTTGTAGGGAAAGTCATTACTAAAGTATTATACATTTGAACAGTATCATTATAAAATTGTCTTGAAAAAGCAATTTTATCTTCAGTTTTTGATAGCTCTTCTTGAAGTAATGCAAAATTTTGGTTAGCTTTTAGTTCTGGATATGCTTCTGCTAATGCAAATATATTTTTTAATCCATTTGTTAACATATCGTTAGCATTTGCTTTTTCGTCAATTTTTAAAGCTTCATTAAACATGTTTTTTGCTTTAGATATTTCAGTTAATGTTTTTTCTTCGTGTTCCATATATTTTTTTACAGTTTCTATTAAATTTGGAATTAAGTCAAATCTCCTTTTTAATTGTGTATCAATTTGTGCCCATGCATTTTTTACTTTCTGACTAGCTTTTACTAAATTATTATATAGACTAATTATTAATATTATAATAATTAAAATTATACCTAAAATAACCCAAATCCACATATTTATAATCACTCCTTCATATATATTAATATATTATTATTTTAACATGTAAATAATTCATATGCAATATTTTATAAAAATATAATGTTGTAACATTTGTAATATATATGTAATTAAAATGTAACAAACAAATGTAATATAAATAATATATGAGGCGTCAATGTACTGATTTGATAAGGAAAACTTAATTTTTTACTATTTTTTTAGGTGTCATAAAAAATAACAAAAATTTGACAAAGTTAATAAACTATAGTATAATGTAATCATGACTAAGGAGGAGTTTCTGTGGAAGGAAGTAAGTTGCATATTTTTAAGAAGGCACTTATAGTTTTAATATTAGTACTAAGCATAGCTACAGCTGGTGTCTTTTTAGTAACTACGCAATTAAAAACAATAACTTTAGATTATTATGGTAAGAAACAAACAATTAATACTTTAGCAGCAGATGTTAATGATTTTCTAATTCAAAACAAGATATCTTTAGGGGATAATGATAAAGTTGAACCTTCTAAAGAAACTTTACTTGAAGATGGAATTAGTATAAGTATAACTTCTGAAGTTAATCTTGCTATGTTAGATATGGAAGAAATGTCTAACTCATATAGTAATCCTATGACAGCTAAGGTAGAAGAAGTTATAGAAACTATACCATTTGAAGAAGAAAAAAGAAATAATCCAGCTATTGATAGAGGAACTGAAAATACTCTTCAAGAAGGTGTGGAAGGACAAAGATCAATTCGTTATATTGTAAAATATGACAATGGTCAAGAAATAGAAAGAGCACAAATTTCTAACGAGGTAATTTCTGAAGCTAAAAATCAAGTTATAGAAGTTGGTACAAAATTACCAGTCGTTGTTTCTAGAGGTGGTGTTACAAGAAATTCAGTTCCAACAGAAGTTGATAGCGGATTTAGACAATATAATATTAGTTTACCAGTAGAACAACAAAAATTTGCATATAATCTATGTAAAAAGTATGGTTTACAATATGAATTATTTTTAGCTGTAATGTATAGAGAAAGTGGATATAATCCAAATGCATATGGCGGAGCTGGAAATCCATCTTATGGACTTTGCCAAATATATGCTACAAATCATGCATGGCTTAGAAATACACTTGGAATAAGTAATTTCTTTGATCCATATGATAATATGACTGCAGGTGCATATCTATTATCTAGATATTTTGGAACTGCTAGAAATGTTGCTAGTGGGGCTGATGTTGAAGTTTATGCATTAAACTCATATAATATGGGTGAGGGTATATATTATAATTTATGTAATAGAACTGGAACTTTCCAAGTTGTAGATAGAGTATATAGTAATAATATAATTGCTACAAGAAATAAACTTTTATCAACAGGTACAATATAATAATTAAATAATTGTCAGTATTTTACTGGCAATTATTCATTTAAGGAGAATATAAATATATGAAAAATACATTAGAAAAAACAAAAAATATAATGCGAATAAATAATATAAAAGCAAATAAAAGATTTGGACAAAATTTTTTAATAGATGATAATATACTTGAAAATATAGTTAAATCAGCTGAAATTACAAATAATGATTTAGTTATTGAAATTGGTCCTGGTCTTGGAAATTTAACGGAATATTTATTGGAAAAAGCAGCTTATGTAATACTTGTTGAAATAGATAATAATATGATAAATATTTTAAACGATAGATTTAAAAATAATAATAATAATTATATTTTATTAAATAATGATATATTAAAAGTTAATGTTGATGAAATAATTGAAAATATAGAAAATAAATTAAATAGAAAATTCGAAAAAATAAAAGTTGTTGCTAATTTACCATATTATATAACAACTCCAATAATATTTAAATTATTACAAAATGAAAATAGAATTAATGAAATAACTGTGATGGTACAAAAAGAAGTTGCTGAAAGAATAGTTGCAAAAAATAAAACTAAAGACTACGGAATATTAACATTAATGGTTAATTATCTTGGTACTAGTGATATAAAATTAATTGTACCAAATAATTCATTTATACCAGCTCCAAATGTTACATCTGCAGTTATAAAAATAACAAAAAATAAAAGATTTACTGTAAAAGATGAAGAATTATTATTTAAATTAATACATTCTAGTTTTGCTCAAAGAAGAAAGAAAATAATTAATTCTTTAGAATCTACTAAATTTTTAAATATGAGTAAGCCAGAATTAGAAAAATTATTTAATGAATGTAATATTTCTTTAAATGCAAGAGCTGAGGAACTTGAATTACAAGATTATATAAAAATAGTAGATATTATAGCAAATAAATAATATATTTTTCCAGCAAAATTAAACAAACCCAGTAAAATGGCGTAAATACAAAATGTTAAATTTTGCTGGAAAATTTTATATAGAATATTGATTTTTAGCTATTTATATGTTATTTTTATAATATAGAATGTTGATTTTTCAATGGTTTAACTTTAACAATAGTTGTATTTAAATATTCTTTGGTCTATAAAGTTTTTAACTTGTTTCTGTTTAACTTTAACAATAGTTGTATTTAAATAAAACTTTTTTGTCTAAGAAAAACGTTTTCCAAAAGTTTAACTTTAACAATAGTTGTATTTAAATTTTGGCAGTTGATGATAAAGAAGCTGTACAAGGTATGTTTAACTTTAACAATAGTTGTATTTAAATAAAGATAAACCTCCTTTTATATGTTTTGATACAGAAAGTTTAACTTTAACAATAGTTGTATTTAAATTCTAATCCTTCTATATACATATTAACCTCTCCTTTGTTTAACTTTAACAATAGTTGTATTTAAATATTTATAATATCTATCTTTCCATTTCTTTCTACTTTGTTTAACTTTAACAATAGTTGTATTTAAATAGTACAACTGATCTTACTTGTGCCACATTATTAATAAGTTTAACTTTAACAATAGTTGTATTTAAATGCATCATATAAATTAATTTCTATTTGTACATATGAAGTTTAACTTTAACAATAGTTGTATTTAAATTATGTTATATATGCAAAATTAAATGTAATGTGATTGTTTAACTTTACCAATAGTTGTATTTAAATATATCTTCCACATAGTCTTCTAAATAATCTATAATGTTTAACTTTAATAATAGTTATATTTTTATTGAGTTAATTTAGTAATATTTTATTAAAAAAATTAGTATTTCCTTTATTCATAAATTCTATAGCGTTATTTATTCTAAATATTGTATCATTATTATCAGTACAATTTTAAATATATGATTTTATTTTTTGTATCTATATTTAATTTTCCAAAATATTTTAAAGCTTTTTGATTTGTTCCAATGCAGAGTAAAGTCAATTGGCATTTCAAATAATCATTTCTGCTATTAGTCTGAATATTGTTTTAAAAAATATTATATAAATAAAAATATGTACAAAAAAATAACTATATGATATAATAAAAGAAGGTGGATTATGGAAGAAACTAAGGATTTAGGAAAATTAGAGAAAAATATTAAAATATATAAAAGATATAAAATGTTTGCGTATGATTTTATATTTTATTATTCAATTTTTGTAATATATTTTACAACAGTTAAAAATTTTACAATGTCGCAAATAATGTATTTTAATGGATTTTATACACTTTTTGTATTTTTGTGGCAAATATTTGCAAATTTGATAACAGAAAGAATTGGACTTAAAAAAAGTATAATTTTAGGAAATATTTTAGTATCTTTACAAAGTTTAGTATATATTTTTGCTAATGATTTTATTATATTTGTTTTTGCTGAGTGTATGGGAGCTTTAGGATTTACTCTAAAAAGTTTATCTGAAGGGACTTTGCTTTATGCTTCTTTAAAACATACAGGAAAAAGGAAAGAATTTACAAAAATTGAGGGAAAGGCAAATTCTAGATATTATTACTATGATGCAATCACTGCATTTTTATCAGGAACTTTGTTTATGGTAAATAATTATTTACCAATAATACTTTGTTTTGTAAATACTTTAATTAGTTTAATAATATCATTAAGATTCTCAAACGTAAGTGAAAAAATAACTAAAAGATACAAGATAAGAGATACTATTAATGATTTTAAATTAGTAATAAAAAAGCAAAGGGTAAAAGCAATTATACTTTTTGCATGTGTATTTGCTGGTATAGTATCTGTTAGTACAACATTATATAAATCAATAATATTAGAAATGGGTGTAAGTATAGAACTTAATTCTATAATAATATGTATTTGTACGATATTTGTAGGTATAGGTGCGAAACAACTATTTATGATTGAATCTAAAACAAAAAATAGAACTTTAACATTCTTTTCATTTATATATATAACTACTTTACTTTCTATTGGTCTTATAAGTAATGCTTGCGAATTAAATTTACCTGTTACAATAGTTATAATATTTTTACTAATAATTATAGGATTTATACAAGGTGCATATAGAGTAGCAATAAAGAAATATGTATTAAACTTTACTACTAGTAAAGTAAGAACAAAAATTACTTCAGTTTACTATATGGCAGAAAATATTGGTTCTACGGTAATGTTATTTATAATAGGTATAGTATTAAATTATACCACAAGTGCAGTAGCATGCATATTGTTCTCTGCTGTGAGTGCTGTAATATTATTTATAGTATTATTTTATATGAAGGATAAATTAGGGTTAAAACCTCAAGATTATAGTCCAGATGAAATTAATAATGTTAATATATCTTAAAGTGATCAAAATATTATATTTTGGTCATTTTTCGATTTTATTTATTATTGACATTTAATGGCTTTTGTATTATACTTAACGTATATTAACAAGGAGAAAATATGAAAAAAATTAAATATTTATTTAAAAGAATTAAAGGTATGAATTTTTCTAATATGTTCGATACAGCAAAAGAAGTAAGTAAAGAAACCGGGAAAAATAGGTTTTTAGTATTATTTGATATAATTCATTGTGGATATAAATATATGGCTGGTTTTGTTGATTATAAAGTGTTTAAGATGTATAATTTGAATGAAGAACAAAGAGCTACATATATAACAAGAGGAGTTAATAATAATTACGTTAAATTATTAAATGACCCTGAGGCAATGAAAAAGGTTGATAATAAATTAGAATTTAATAAAAATTATAATGAATTTGTAAAAAGAGATTGGATTTGCTTGACAGAAGTAAGCTTTGAGGAATTTGAAACTTTTTTCAAAAAACATAAATCAATAATTGTAAAACCAGTTGATGAAATGTGTGGAAAAGGTGTAGACAAAATTACTTTAGATGAAAATACTAATATAAAACAAATATATGACGATTTATTAAAGAATAATCAAATATTAATTGAAGAATGTGTAAAACAAAATAGTAAAATAGCAAGTTTAAATCCATCTTCTGTAAACACTTTAAGAGTAGTAACATTAAAAAAAGAAAATGAAGTTAAAGTATTATTTACTGCTCTTAGAATAGGAAATGGAAAATCAGTAGATAATTTTAATAACGGAGGTATGTTTACAGTAGTAAATGAAAATGGAGTGATTACTAAACCAGCAATTTCAAAAGATGGTACTATTTATGATGTACATCCTTTAACTCATGAAAAAATAGTTGGATTTAAATTACCTAATTTTGAAATCGCGTTAGATACTGCCAAAAAATGTGCCGCTAAAATAGAAAATGTAAGATATATAGGATTTGATGTAGTTATAACTGAAGATAGTGCTTTAATATTAGAAGCAAATCCATTCCCAGGTCACGATCTTTATCAATCAGTTGCACATTTAGATAAAGATATGAAAGGATTAAAACCAAAATTTGATGCAGAAATATTTGGTAAATAAAAGAAAAGAGGAAATTATGAAAGAAGAAAATGAAAATATAGAACTTAAAGAGATGTCTAATTTAGAAGATAAATTAGTTGGTAAACAAGTAAAAAAGGAAGATATATATACTAAATTTTCACCAAATGATAAAAAAGGATTAGTTATAAAAGTAGGAGAAGATTCTTATGAAAGATTTCCTATAAAACTTCCACTTATAATGTCAGGTGATAATATATATGAAATTATTAATGAACATGTAAGAGATTTTATAGAAGAAGATGACATGATATATGTTAGTGAAAAAATTGTTGCAATTTCTCAAGGTAGAGCTTTTAAAATATCAGATATAAAGCCTTCAAGATTAGCTAACTTCTTGTATAAGTTCGTGCATAAATCAGATGCTGGAATAGGTCTTGGTAGTCCATATACTATGGAACTTGCAATTAGAGAGCTTGGAAGAATAAGAATATTATTTGCTGCTGCTATAGCAGCTATTACAAAGCCTTTCGGAATTAAAGGAGCTTTTTATGTTATTTGTGGTCCAAAGGCTCAAGCGATAGATGGACCTTGTAGTTACACAATTCCGCCATATAATAATTATGCTAAAATGGCTCCTAAAGATCCAGATAAAGTTGCAAAAAAATTACAAGAAATAACAAAAGCAAAGGCGGCTGTTGTAATTGATGCTAATGATATAGGAGTAAATGTTCTAGGAAAATCAGATAAAAAATTAAATAATAAAATTTTGGCTGCAATATTTAAAGATAATCCATTGGGTCAAACAAACGAACAAACTCCACTTGCAATAGTAAGAAAAGTAAAAAAATAAATATAAAAAGTGGTTGTAAAATATTCGTTGTTGTGTATTCACACCCCAACGAATATTTTACAACCAATAAAAACTTACGAACTTTCTACAGTCCGTAAGTTATTTTCAAATGGAGCGATTATGGAGCAGGTATGCGAAAAAATATCTCTGCTATTAGTAATGCTCTTTTTATATAATTCGATTTA
>CALXJG010000017.1 GCA_944388565.1 uncultured Clostridia bacterium | reverse complement strand
CCTCTTAAGAGGTTGCTCGCGTTAGTCCCTTATAGGGCGCAAAGAAAAACCACGTGTTATACACGTGGATTTTTATTTTTCTTCTAAAGTTTTACACAATTTATTGACATTTTAGCTCACATAATATATAATATATAGGTCATAGATTTTAGTTTACATATTATTGATAAATTAAAACTATTTATGTAGGGAAATTTATATATTTTGAAAAGGAGAATTTAAATGAAAAATATAAGAAATGTTGCAATCATAGCTCACGTTGACCATGGAAAAACTACTTTAGTTGACGCACTTTTAAGACAAAGTGGAACATTCAGAGAAAATGAGCAAGTTGCAGAACGTGTAATGGATTCAAATGATATTGAAAGAGAAAGAGGAATAACAATTTTATCTAAAAATACAGCTATAATGTATAATGATATAAAGATAAACATTGTTGATACACCAGGACATGCTGACTTTGGTGGAGAAGTAGAACGTGTGCTTAAAATGGTTGATGGTGTTATTCTTGTTGTTGATGCTTTTGATGGCCCAATGCCACAAACTAGATTTGTTTTAAGTAAAGCATTAGCTCTTGATTTAGTTCCAATCGTAGTTATAAATAAAATAGATAGACCAGGTGCAAGACCTCAAGAAGTGGTAGATGAAGTATTAGAACTATTTATGGATTTAGACGCAAGTGACGAGCAATTAGATTTTAAAGTTGTATATGCGTCAGGAAAAAATGGTTTTGCTAAATTATCTTTAGACGAAGAAAGTAACAATATGCAACCATTATTTGAAACTATAGTAAATACAATTCCAGAACCATCTGGGGATAAAGACGAACCATTGCAATTATTAGTAACAAATATTGATTCTGACGAATACACAGGAAGAGTTGGTATTGGAAGAATAACAAGAGGAACAATAAAAAATGGACAACAAGTTGCGTTATGCAAAAAAGATGGTAGCATTCAAAATATTAAGATTGGAAAACTATTTACATATTCTGGTTTAAAAAGAATTGAAGTTGAAGAAGCTTTTTGTGGTGATATAGTTGCTATAAATGGCTTAGATGGAATAGAAATTGGTGAGACTATAGCTGACCCATCAAATCCTGAAGCTGTTGATTTTGTAGATATAGATGAACCAACTGTTTCTATGACATTTAGTGTAAATAATGGTCCTTTTGCCGGTAAAGAAGGAAAATTAATAACTTCAAGACATATAAGAGATAGATTATATAAAGAATTAGAAACTAACGTATCTTTACGTGTTGAAGATACAGATAGTGCAGATTCATTTAAAGTATCTGGTAGAGGTGAATTACATTTATCAATCCTTATAGAAAACATGAGAAGAGAAGGATTTGAATTACTTGTATCACGTCCAACTGTTATATATAAGATGATAGATGGGGAAAAATGTGAACCTATTGAAAATTTAACTATTGATGTACCAGATGAATTTGTAGGTTCTGTAATAGAGAAGATTGGACAAAGAAAAGGTGAAATGACTAATATGACACCTTCTACATCACAATCTGGTTATACAAGACTTGAATTTAAAATACCTGCACGTGGATTAATCGGTTATAGAGGTGAATTCATGACTGATACAAAAGGTAATGGTATAATGAATCATACTTTTGCAGGTTATGAAAAAGATAAAGGAGAAGTTATAACAAGAACTAGAGGTACAGTAATAGCTTTTGAAACTGGTAAAGCAACTGGTTATGGATTATTCCAAGCACAAGAAAGAACAACTTTATTTATTGGCCCTGGAACACAAGTATATGCTGGTATGATAGTTGGTGAAAATTCTAGAAGTGATGATCTTACAATTAATGTATGTAAAGAAAAACACTTAACAAATACAAGAGCTTCTGGTAGTGACGATGCATTAAAACTTGTACCACCAAAAATTTTATCATTAGAACAAGCAATCGAATTTATAGCTGATGATGAACTAGTAGAAGTAACTCCTGAAAATATTCGTCTAAGAAAGAAAATCTTAGATCCAACACAAAGATATAGAGCAAATAAGTAAAAAAATAGACACTTTCAAATTTCTAGATTTGAGAGTGTTTTTTTTCTTTTAATATTACTTATAATATATAATATCAGTTTATTTTTTGTATCTAAATTAAATTTAAGATAACCAAAAATTACCTTATTTTCTATTGCAAAAAATTATATTTTATTATATAATTTGGGGTATAAAGTATCTTAATAAATGAAAGGAATGAATGTAGTGGGAAATTCAGTAAACGCACTATTTAAAGATGCAAACAAATATTATAATATAATTTTAAAAACGTACAAAACTTTAGAAAAATCTTATAGTTTAAAATTACCTATACACTCTGCTGGACAATGGTTACTTGATAATATGTATATAATAGAACAAGAGTATAGTACATTAAAAGATGATTATAGAAGAATTAAAAGAAAGAAGCTTCCCGTTATCAAACTTCATGATGGAACAAAACATATAGCTATTTATTATTTAGCTTGTGAATTAGTAGAAAAAAATACTGGTTATATAGATCAAAATATAATTTTAAATACCTTAAAAGAGCATCAAAAATTATCATATCTTACTTCTGACGAATTAGATTTATTTTTAATTATGTTAAAAATTGCACTTTTAAAGTTTATATCAAGAATTGCTTTAAATATTTCAAATTCCCAATTAAGAAAAATGGATGTTGAAACAATTATTTCAACTGAATATGAAAATAATAATCTTGCTAAGGACTTATATAACGAGTTAAAATATTTAAGAAATTTTAAAGATTATATGCAAGAACCTGAAAAGATTAAAAGTACCAATACAGCTTTTGTAGAATATATGGCATATAGATTAAAAGAAATGGGAACAAGAGGAGAAAATTATTATAAAATACTTAACTTAGAAGCTGAAAAGATTGGATTTACTATAGAAGAAGCTATAGTAAAAGAACATATGGAAATTGCTAAAACTACAGATTATATTGGTAGAGCAATACTTTCATATAAACAACTACAAGGAATTAATTTTAGAGAGATTTTTGAAAAAGTAAATAAGATTGATGAAACTTTAAAAGATGATTATTCAAAAGAATTTAAAAAATGTGATTATAAAACAAAAACAAGGTATAGGAATTATATAATTAAATTAGCAAAAAAATATAACCTTTCTGAAGTATATGTTGCAAAAAAAGCAGTAGAATGCTCTATAAAATATAAAAAGCATGTCGGATTTTTCCTAATAGGAGAACAAAAATATTTATTAAAAAAAGAACTTGGTAAATCTTATACATTAGATTTATTAAATAACAAAGTTTTAACACCAATTAAACCTTTGTTATTTATATTAAGCATGCTATTGATTGCAACTATAATTACAGTACTATTTGCTAAATATTTAATTAATTTTAACAATTTTTGGTATAACCTAATTTCATATATAATAATATTTTCTTTTGCACTTGAAGTAGGAGATAAGCTTGTAAATTATATTTTAGGAAAATTAGTAAAACCTAAAATATTACCTAGATTTGATTTTGCAAAAACAGTAGATGCAAAATATCCTACTTATGTTGTAATGCCTACTATTATATCTTCAATTGAAAAGTTAGATAATATGATAAATAAAATGGAAGTAACATATCTTGCTAATCGTAGTGACAATATGTATTATATGTTAATAGGAGATTGTATATCAAGTGATAAAGAACACATTGATATAGATGATAAAATAGTAGCGTATGCAAAAGAAAAATTAGAAAAATTAAATGATAAATATAAATCTGAACATAAAATATTTAATTTTATGTATAGAAAACGTGTATATTCTAAGGGCGAAGAATGTTACATGGGCTGGGAAAGGAAAAGAGGTGCTCTTCATCATTTTAATGAGTTAATACTTGGAAGATGTAGTAAAGAAGAAATAAACAAAAGAATGTATTTAATACATGATGATATAATAAATGCTAAATATGCAATAACTTTAGATGAAGACTCACAATTATCTTTAAATACTGCAAAAGATTTAGTTGCTATAATTTCTCATCCTTTAAATCAACCAATACTTTCTAAAAATGGAAAGATAGTAAAAAAAGGTTATGGACTTATTCAACCTTCAGTTGGTCTTGATATAGAGGCTGCAAATAAAAGTATATTCTCCAAAATATTTGGTGGCTTTGGAGGATTAGATATATATACAAATGTAATATCTAATGTATATCAAGATGTAATGGGAGAAGCTATTTTTGGCGGTAAAGGAATATATAATATTGAATTATTTGAAAATCTTGTATCAAATCAAATACCTGAAAATTTAATATTATCACATGATTTACTTGAAGGTTCAATAATAAGAACTGGGCTTGCATCAGATATAGAAGCTCAAGACGGTTTTCCAAACAATTATATTGCATATATGAAAAGAAATCATAGATGGCACCGTGGTGATATGCAAATAATTAGATGGCTGTTTGGTTTAAAATCAAATTTAAATCTATTATCAAGATGGAAAATTTTTGATAATTTAAGAAGACCATTTATATATGTAATTGGTTGTCTTGCAATGTTATTAAGTTTAATATTTGAACCTAGTATATTTGTTGCAACAAGTTTAATTACATTTATAAGTATAAACTTTGGACATCTGTTATCAATAATTGATACTATAATATATGGAAAAATGAGACATTCTAAAGAGCTACAATATATTCCAATAATACATGGTATACCTGCAGATTTACTTACAATGTGTTTTAACTTTGTAACAATGCCATATAGGGCTTGGATTTGTATTTCAGCCTTTACACTTTCAATATATAGAATGTTAATATCAAAGAAGCATTTACTTGAATGGACAACAGGTGAAGTTTTAGAAAAAACAGCAAAAAGTAGTTTGAATTATTATTTATATAATATGCTACCTTCAGTTATATTTGGAATAATAATTATTGCTATTTCTATATTACAGAAAACAGCACCTTTTACTATTGAATTTAGCATATGTATATCGCTTTCATTTATTCTTTCACCACTTTTTGCATATTTACTTGGAAAAGATCATTTACTTGGAAGAAAGAAACGCTTGGATAAAAAACAGGAAGAAGAAGTATTAGATGTGGCTAAAAGGACTTGGTTCTTCTTTGATACAATGATGAATTCTACAAATAATTATTTACCTACAGATAATTACCAAGAAAATAGAAGATATAAAATTGCAAATAGAACATCATCTACAAATATTGGATTTGGAATACTTGCAATAATAAATGCTTATGATCTTGGATTTATATCTGAAACTGAGGCAGTAGATAAACTATGTAATATTTATACAACAATTGATAAACTCGAAAAATGGAACGGTCATTTGTATAATTGGTATAATATAAAAACTTTAGCTCCACTTAGACCTAGATTTGTATCTACAGTAGATAGTGGTAACTTTGTTGCTTGCCTATACGTAGCAAAAGAATTTTTCAATGAATTAATGGGTAATAAAGATTACGGAAAAAGAACTGATATAAAATATGACAAAAGAATAATTGGGTTACTAGAATATACAAAGAAATTAATTGAAGATACAGATTTTACAACTCTTTATGATGCATCTAGAAATCTATTTACAATAGGATTTGACCAAGAGTCTGGAAAACTTGTTGATAGTTATTATGATATGTTAATGTCAGAAAGTAGAATAACAAGCCTTATTGCCATTGCTTCAAGACAAGTAACATCAAAACATTGGTTTGCCCTTGCAAGGAATTTAGTAAAAGTAGATGGATATAAAGGTCTAATATCATGGACAGGTACAGCATTTGAGTATTTTATGCCATATATATTTAATAAATCATATGAGCATACTTTAATTGATCAATCATTATTTTTCTGTGAATATAGTCAAATAAAGTATGCAAAAGAAAATAATGTACCTTGGGGTATTTCAGAATCAGCATTTGCAAGAAAAGACAGTGATCTTAACTATCAATATCAAGCATTCGGTATTCCTTGGTTAGGATTAAAAAGAGGTCTTAATGATTATTTAATTATTTCTCCATATTCATCATTATTAATGATTGAATTTGACCCTGAAAGAGTATATAAAAATATTAAATTATTAAAAAAAGCTGGTCTTTATTCTTCATATGGATTTTATGAATCAATAGACTATACAAAGCAACATTTAAGTGATGATGTAGATAGTGAAGTAGTAAAAACATACATGGCTCACCATCAAGGTATGATACTATCAGCTATAAATAACTATATAAATAAAGGAGCAATACAAAGAAGATTCCATAATAGTCCAGATATAAAAGCAACTGAAATATTACTAAAAGAAAGAGAAAGAATGAAAGCTAATATTAAAAAAGGTATAAAAGATGCTGAAAGTCAATTTAAGCAAAAGAATATACAAAAATATACAACTTATGTTGGATGTGATTATTCTGATAGAAAGACTTTAGATGAAGACAAATCTAATAATATGAGCATTGCTTTCTTAAAAGGTTCACAGCTTTCTACTATGATTACTAGCACAGGAGCTGATTATTTAAGGTACAAAGATAAAATTGTAAATAGACAAAGATATACCGATGTATTAAATAGTGGTAACTATATATATTTAACTGATACTGTAACAGGTGAATCTTTTGATGTTACAAACTGTAATTTATATAGTTCAAATTCTAAAAATATTAATAAATCTAACTTTATTACTAATCTTAACTCAGTAGAAACATATATAGAAGGTGAAAATTTAGAGATAACTACAAATATCTTCTTATCTCCTGAGTATAATATAGAAATAAAACGAATAAGTGTATATAACAATAGTAATGTAAGAAGAGAAATGCTAGTTAATACATATATAGAACCTGCAATGACAGATTTTATGACTAATGTAGTACACCCTGCATTTAGTAATTTACAGATTGAAACATATTATGATAAAGATCTTGATGTTATAATTGCAAATAAAAGAAAGAAAAACGAATCTGATGAGGATATGTATGTATATTCAAAACTTATTGGAATTGATTTAGAAAAAGATATTGAAACAGAAAAATCTAAAATTGCTAAAAATGATTTAACCGCATACGATGGTAATATTGTAAAATATCCATTATGGCCAATACTTTCATATAGAGCAAATATAATACTTGACCCTTATGAAAGGCAAGAATTCTATTATGTAGTTGGTGTTGCAGATAGTAAATACAAAATATCTAATACTATAGTTAATCTTGATAAAGTAGAGATTGAAAAGCAATATAGGCTATCAAATGAAATGAATAGCGTAGATGCTAGATATTTAAAACTTGCTCCAGGTAGAGCTGAAGTATATAATAATATAATAAAAGACGTATTATTTAATAGAAGTATACATAATGATGAAAAGTATTGGGGCGAAAGTCTAAATCAATCTTTACTTTGGAAATATTCAATATCAGGTGATTTACCAATTGTACTTGTATATATTAATAAAATTGAAGATGCTGGTATTATAAATGAAGTAATAGGTTTTATGGACTATGTAAAAAATAGAAAAGTAGATCTAGACATAGTTATATTAATAGACGAAGTGCAAAAACAATATGGACCAATGTATACATATGTAAAATCAAGAATTGATAGAGCTGTATATATGGAATATACAAAGGGAGATATTTATGTATTAAATGTTAAGAATTTAACAAAACAAGAAATAACTTTACTTTCTTTCTTGTCTAAAAGATATATACAAGATATAAATGAATTCTTAACAGTTAGTGAAGATGATGACACTGCTTTAGAATTAGTAGAGAAAAAAGAAGAATCTAGTGAAGAGGAGGATGTTTAATGGAAAGTAAATATTCAAAATACATAGCTTTTAATTCATATGGCGGATTTAATGAGCAAGGTAATGAATATCATATTTTAAATACTAAAACTCCACTTCCTTGGTGTAACGTAATGGCAAATGAGAAGTTTGGTACCATAATTTCAACATATGGTACCGTCTACTCATATTACAAGAATTCACAAGGCTTTAAGATAACTAATTGGTGTAATGATTGGATTACATTTGAACCAGGTGAAAAATTTACTGGTATATTTGAAAAGGATTATAACTTGATATATGGTTTTGGCTATGTTAAAGTATTAGAAGCTGATGAATTTTTAAATAAAACAATGAATATTTTTGTGCCTACTGAAGATACTATTAAAGTACAAAACATTGTTATTGAAAATAATTATGGCGATGAAAGAGATTTTACTATAACTTATAAGATTGACCCTGTACTTGGAGTTGCTAAAGAGGCAAATCAACAGTATATATTATCAAAAAGTGAAGATGATATATTATATTTAAAAAATCCATATATAATAGATTTTTCTAATAATGTAGCTTTTTGCACTGTTGTAACTAACGATACCGATATTAATACATATATTGATGCTGATGAATATTTAGTAAAGGTAGACATACATTTAAAAGCTGGTGAAAAGAAAGAATTTTCTATTATACTTGGTGCTTCAGATGAAGGAACTGATTATGCAAAATATATTTATGACAAATATACTAAACCAAACGCTATAAAAAAAGAATATGAAGACACTTTAGAATATTGGAAATCAAAAGTTGTTAGAAAATTTAATTTAGAAGATAAATATTTAAATATAATGGCAAATGGGTGGTTGTTATATCAGACTATTGTTTGTAGGCTTTTTGCAAAATCAGGATTCTACCAATCTGGTGGTGCAATTGGATATAGAGATCAATTACAAGATACTCTTTCTCTTATATCATCATGGCCAGAAAAGACAAGATCACAAATTATACTTCATTCAAGTAAACAATTTGAAAAAGGTGATGTTCTACATTGGTGGCATGAATATAATAACGCAGGTATAAGAACATATTTTAGTGATGACTATTTATGGCTTCCATATGTTCTATGTGAATATGTAGAAAGAACTAAAGATATATCAATATTAGATGTAGAAACTAACTATTTAGAAGATAAACCAATGGGGGATAAAAGAGAATTATATGATATATATTCGTATACAGATATTAAGGCAACTGTATATGAACACGCAAAAAAAGCTATTAATTATGGTTTATCAAGAAAAAGTAGTAAAAATGGACTTTTAGATATTGGTGATGGTGATTGGAACGATGGATTTAGTAATATACGTGGTCAGTCTGTTTGGCTTACTTTCTTTATGATGAATATTCTAGATAGATTTTCAAAAATTGCAAAGATAAAAAAAGACGAAGAAATGATAAAAATTTGTGAAAAACAAAGACATCTTTTAAAACATAGTATTATAGAAAATACATGGGATAAAGATCATTTCGTTAGAGCTTTTTTTGAAAATGGAGATGTGCTTGGTTCATATAGTAATGATGAATGTAAAGTTGATTTAATATCACAGGCTTGGGCTGTTATATCTATGAAAGATGATCCTGATGTACAAGATGAGTTGAGAGAATGTATTAAAACTGCAGATAAGTATTTAGTTGATAAAGAAAATGGTATAGTAAGACTTTTATACCCTGCATTTAATACTCCTAAAAATAATCCTGGTTATATTAAAGCTTATGTACCAGGTATTAGAGAAAATGGTGGACAATATACACATGCAGCTACTTGGCTTGCAAAAGCATATTTTGATCTAAAAGATTTTAAAAATGGAATAGAAATATTAAAAATGATAAATCCAATTTCTCATAGTGATACTAAGGAAAAAGCTAATATATATATGGTAGAACCATATGTAATAGCTGCAGATATATACTCAAATCCAGAACATGTAGGACGAGGGGGGTGGACTTGGTATACAGGTTCTGCATCTTGGATGTATAAAGTAATTGAAGATTATTTATCAAATAATAACAAGTAATAGAAAGGAGTAGTATAAGTTAAAAGTTGATTTATACTATTCTTTTGTTTTTTGGGGGATTCAAATGTCAAAAATGTCAAAAAAAATTAAAGATTTTTATAAAGAAAATAAAAAGAGTACATTAATTGTATATGTTACTTTAAGGATATTAGTCATAGTATGTATGATTGGTGAAATATTAAGAAAGAATTGGGATAATGTATTTTTATGTGTTTTAACATTAGTATTATTTATAATTCCATATATTGTTGATAGAAAGCTAAAAATAAAATTGCCTGATACACTTGAAATTATAATTTTATTATTTATATTTTCGGCTGAAATACTTGGCGAAATACAAAACTTTTATGGTATCTTTTCACAGTGGGATACAATGCTACATACACTTAATGGCTTCTTATGTGCTGCTATTGGTTTTTCTCTAATTGATATACTAAATAGAGATGAAAAAATACATATGAAATTATCACCAAAGTTTGTAGCAGTTGTTGCTTTTTGTTTTTCAATGACTGTAGGAGTTTTATGGGAATTTTTTGAATTTTCAGGAGATCGTTTTTTAAATACAGATATGCAAAAAGATAGAATAGTAACACAAATATCTACTGTTGAATTAAACAAAGAGGGTAAAAATGTTCCCGTTATTGTTAAAAATATTGATCATACAATAATTTATAGTTATGATGAACAAACAAATTCGTATACAGAGACAGTTATTCCAAATGGATATTTGGATATTGGGCTTATTGATACTATGAAAGATTTAATTGTTAACTTTATAGGAGCAGTTGTATTTTCTATTTTTGGATGGTTATATATTAAAAATAGAGATGAACATAAATTTGCAGAAAGATTTATACCAGTAGTAAGAAATGATAAGTAACATATAATTAATTAGCGTATCTTTTCACTAATTTTTGGAAATCAGTTGAAAAATCCGGATTTTGTGATATAATATAGTAGTTAAACTTTATAAAATTGGAGGATTAGAAATGAGTGTAAAAATAGAAAAACAAGACAATTCAAAAGTTGTATTAGAATTTACAATGTCAAAAGAAGATTTTAACAAAAATTTAGACAAAGCTTTTGCTAAAAATGCAAAATATTTTAAAGCACCAGGCTTTAGAAATGGAAAGGTTCCTAGAGCTATAGTGGAAAAAATGTATGGTGAAACTGTATTATTTGATTCTGTAATAGAAGATACAGTTGATGAAGAATACAGAATTGCTATTGAAGAAAATAATTTAGAAGTAGTTTCTAAACCAGAGCTTGATATAAAGCAAATTGGTAAAGATAAAGATTTAATTTATACTGTAACTGTATTTGTTAAACCTGAAGCTATAGTTAAAGACTATAAAGGTATTGAAGTAAAGAAATTTAATACAAAAGTTTCAAAAAAAGATATTGATAATGCTTTAGAACAAGCTAGAGATAAAAATGCTAGAACTGTTACAGTAGAAGATAGAGCATTAGAAATGAAGGATATATCTACAATTGATTTTGAAGGCTTTGTAGATGGTGTAGCTTTTGAAGGTGGTAAAGGTGAAAACTTTGAACTTACAATAGGAAGTGGTCAATTCATACCTGGTTTTGAAGAGCAATTAGTAGGCATGAAAATAGGAGAAGAAAGAGAAATTAACGTTAAATTCCCTGATGAATATCATGCAGAAAATCTTGCTGGTAAAGATGCTATGTTTAAAGTAAAATTAATAAGCATAAAATCAAAAGTTTTACCAGAACTAGATGATGAATTTGCAAAAGATATTTCTGAATTTGACACTTTAGAAGAGTATAAAAAAGATGTTGAAAAGAAATTAAAAGAAGAAAAAGAAAAACAAGCTGAAGCTGATAAAGAGGCTCAAGCAATTGAAAAGATAGTTGAAAATACTGAAGTTAATATACCAGATTCAATGATAGAAGATCAAATGGAGCAAATGGTAGAACAATTTAATGCTAATCTTTCATATCAAGGATTAAATTTAGAAACTTATTGTAAGTATCTTGGTACAACAGTTGAAGCTTTTAGAGAAACTTTAAAACCACAAGCTACTAAAGATGTTAAATTAAAATTAGCTTTAGAATATATAGCAAAAACAGAAAATATTACTGCTACTGATGAAGATATAAACGCAAAAATAGATGAACTTGCTAAAGAATATGGTAATGAAAATGCTGATTCTTTAAAAAATAATGAAAATATCAAGAAATATATGAGTGAAAGAGTTTTACAAGATAAAACATTAAAAGTAGTATTAGATAATGTTGTTGCAAAATAGGTATATGTAGAACAAGAGGGGGAGTTTTGTATGATTAATAATAGTTTAGTGCCTATGGTTATTGAACAAACTAGTAAAGGTGAAAGATCTTATGATATTTATTCTAGGCTTTTAAAAGAAAGAATTATATTCTTATCTGATGAAGTTAATGATGTAACAGCATCTTTAGTAATTGCACAATTACTATTCTTAGATGCTGAAGATCCGGGAAAAGATATATTTTTATATATTAATAGTCCAGGTGGTAGTGTAACTGCTGGTATGGGAATATATGATACAATGCAATATATTAAATCAGATGTGTCAACTATATGTGTTGGTATGGCTGCTAGTATGGGTGCTTTCTTACTTGCAGCAGGTAAAAAAGGAAAAAGATTTGCTCTTCCAAATTCAACTATTATGATTCACCAACCATTAGGTGGTGCTCAAGGTCAAGCAAGTGATATAAAAATACATGCAGACTATATATTAAAGACTAGAGAACAACTTAATAAAATTTTAAGTGAAAGAACAGGTAAACCATTAGAACAAGTGGAAAAAGATACTGATAGAGATAATTTCTTAACTGCTGATGAAGCAAAAGCTTATGGACTAATTGATGATGTTATGAGTAACATTGAAAATATAAGTAAGGAGAAATAATTTTATGGGAAGAAGAACAAAGAGTGGAGAAGGTAATAATTACAATAATGAAGATTTAATATTCTGCTCGTTTTGTGGTAGACTAAGACAAGAAGTTAATAAACTAATTGAAGGACCAGATGGAATACTTATTTGCGATGAATGTGTTGAAATGTGTCATAAGATTATAACAGATGATGATATTGACGTAATTAATGATGAAAAAACTGGTAATAAAGAGTTAATTAATTCTGGAGAATTACCATCCCCTGAACAAATTAAAAAAGTTTTAGATGAGTATGTAATAGGTCAAGATCAAGCTAAGAAGGTACTTTCAGTAGCTGTGTATAACCATTATAAAAGAATTAGAAATATGAACAAATTAGATGATGTAGAAATACAAAAATCTAATATATTGCTACTTGGACCTACAGGTTGTGGTAAAACTTTACTTGCTCAGACACTTGCTAAAATATTGCATGTCCCATTTGCTATAGCTGACGCTACAACTCTTACTGAAGCTGGTTATGTTGGAGAAGATGTAGAAAATATTCTTTTAAGACTTATACAAGCAGCTGACTTTGATATAGCTAAAGCCGAAAAAGGAATAATATATATAGATGAATTAGATAAGATTGCAAGAAAATCTGAAAATCCATCTATAACAAGAGATGTTAGTGGTGAGGGTGTACAACAAGCTTTATTAAAAATAATAGAAGGTACTGTTGCTAATGTTCCTCCTCAAGGTGGAAGAAAGCATCCACAACAAGAATTTATTAAAATCGATACTAGTAATATATTATTCATTTGCGGTGGAGCATTTGATGGCTTAGAAAAGATTATACAAACAAGAACTGAGACTAAAACAATGGGATTTGGTGCTCATGTTGAAGCTAAAAAAGATATTGATGTTGGAAAAATATTTACTGAAGTTCAACCACATGATATCGTTAAATTTGGTTTAATACCAGAGTTAGTTGGCCGTTTGCCAATTATTACTAGTATAAATCAATTAACTAAAGAAGCTTTAACTGATATATTATCTAAACCAAAGAACGCTTTGTTAAAACAATATCAAAAATTGTTTAAAATGGATGATGTTGAACTTATTATTGAAGATGATGCTTTATCTGAAATAGTAAATTTAGCATTAGAAAGAAAAACTGGTGCAAGAGGTCTTAGGGCTATACTTGAGAACATTATGATGGATGCTATGTATGAAGTTCCATCAAATAAAGATATAAATAAATGTGTTATAACAAAAGACGTTGTTTGTAAAAAGGCTAAACCTTTATATTCATATAAAAGACAAAGTAAGGCTATATAAATTATTTAAACAGTTATACAATTATTGTATGACTGTTTTTTCTTGATTCATATATCATAATATGTTATAATTTTTGTATTAAGGAGATTAGTATGTATTACACTTTAGTAAAAGATAACAATGATAAAAATAATGAAATATCAAAAGGAGAATTATACGAAAAAAAATCTAAATTCTTTTCGTATATATATAATATTAAAGATGAAGAAGATGCTAAAAAATATATAGAAGACATAAAAAATAAGAATAAAGATGCAAGACATTGTGTATATATTTATTCTTACTTAAAAGATGGAAAAATAAATATACGCTTTTGCGATGATGGCGAACCACAAGGTACAGGTACTAAGGCTATATATGAATTAATGACTAAAGAAAATATAACTAATATTTGTATAGTAATAGTTAGATATTTTGGAGGAATATTATTAGGTGCGGGACCATTATCACGTGCTTATTTAAATTGTGCACGAAATGCAATAAATTTATGTAGGAAGGAAATTATATATAAATATATAAATTACGCAGATTTTGTAAGTTATAATAAATTTCAAAAAATTAAAAATATAATAGATAATTATATGAATGAATCTAAAATAAAGATCAATTATATAAATTATAATGAAAAAGTAGAATATAATATAGAAATTAGAGAAGATATATATGAAAAAGTATTATCTTTAATTAAATAAAAAAAGAACATTTTTTCACTTTTTATATAAAAACTATTGACAAACATTTGTTTATATATTATAATATAACCATGAAAGAACAAAAGTTCTAGATGGGTGGTTTTTATATGAAGAATAGATATGGAAAAAATGTTAAAAGAAAAAGTAATAGGTTTTTAGTTAATATAGTATTTATATTCATATTACTTTGCATATATGGAATAGGAACAAATTTTGATTTCGGTAAAAAGGCTCCTATAACTAATGAAATTATAGTATCACAAAATGATACTATTTGGAATATTGCAAATGATATATGTAAAGAACATAAGGATTTAAATATACAAAATATAATAATTGAAATAAAAGAATTAAATAATTTAAAAAGCAGTGATATTTATATAGGACAAGTATTAAATATTCCTGTATATTAGTATAGAGTTACCACTTATTTGACATATTAACAAATAAGTGGTAAAATTATTATGTAAAAAAGCATTCAACCTAATTGAGATTTTAAGGAGGAATATGTTATGGGATGGATTAGACCTGACATCACAAAAAATTTTATCAATATTGAGTTAAGCAATATGTTAAGCTTATCTCAGATTCTCGAGCGGAGTCCAAAAGAATGCAGTAAGGATACAAGTTTTGAGTTAAACTTTGATGAAGTATATACTAATAGTGTATACACATCTTGGAATAGTATTTTAGGCTTACTTAAGTATATTAAATACTATGACATTAACATTGATCTTGTGTTGCTTACCGGTCATGCTGGAAATGGACACAGAGCTCCAACAAGAGCAATAGCAAAAAAGACAGTTCAAAAGAGTGACTCTAATATTGTCATTATCGACTTATTATCTTTGCTTTCTAGTAGTATAGCAAAGATAAACGACAAAGCTTGGGTTACTCTTTCTAGGAGTGAGTTTGGACAGGAGTTTTGGAACAAATTTGTAAGAGGAGAAGTTGATCCAGAAAAGAATGCTAATGACATATCTGCGCTTTTTAAACTTCTCTATACAAAAAAAGTTAAGAAACTTATGAATAAACTTTCTCCCAAGGTAATGATTTCAACATATCCCTATACAAATGCCATAATCTCTAAAATAGCTGATGATACTCCAAGCGTAGAATTTGCTGGTGTAGTCGTAACAGATACGGAGATGCTTGGTTTTGCAATGTCTTCTTATGGAGACGTTAGCAATCTGCATTATTTTGTTGCATCTGAAGAGTCTTGGGAAAATGGTATTAAGATTTATCCCTACCTTA
The DNA here is from genome assembly GCA_944388565.1 of uncultured Clostridia bacterium. Taxonomy (GTDB): domain Bacteria; phylum Bacillota; class Clostridia; order TANB77; family CAG-465; genus CAG-465. The sequence continues at coordinate 5,906 of CALXJG010000017.1, read as the reverse complement.
AAGATGCAAAAGAACCTATATTTATTGGTACAAATCCTTGTTTCTTCGATAAAGAAGCGGAAGGTAAAATTGTGCCCGATACAGTACTGTTTATACCTGGAAGTGCAGAAGGTTTGGGAATGGGAATACGTGCATTACCTTATATAGCAGAACTCTGTCAGAAGACTCAAAAAAAGTTAATCTGTGTTTCGGGTCTTGGATTTCCATATAAATATGCAAGAAAAATACATGCAAGATACAAGGATATCATGTCTTTGTTTAGTTATCTTGCATCAGATGATTTAAAGAAGTTAATTTGTTCCTGCGAGGTTATTATAGCTAAAGCTGGAGGGAATATGTCATCTGAACTTGTTTCTAAAACAGGTTGTAAGATTTTCTATGCATCTATAAAGGGACAAGAGACAGATAATGCAGAATATTACGCAATACTTGGTGTTGCGACAAATGTTGGGAATGATATCGATGAATTGCTTAAAGCAATAACCGATAAACCACAAACACCAAGTATTTACAAAAAAGGCATCTTGAAAAAGTCTGCAGTAGACACTGTAGTTGATACAATTTTGCCATATTTGTAATACAAAACATCACCTGGAATTAATTTTCTAGGTGATGTTTTTATGTATATATCATATAAATCAGTATGCAACTTTACATAATTTTTATTCAAATAATTCTTTATATTTTACTATTTAATGGATTTTTTAATAAAGCATCTTTTACTTGATCATTATCAACATGTGTATATATTTCAGTAGTAGATATACTTTCGTGGCCTAAAACCTGTTGTAGTGCACGAATATCAACACCTCCATATTTATGCATTAGTGTTGCAGCGGTATGCCTTAATTTATGAGGAGAGTACTTTTTAGGGTCTAAACCGGGCAACAATTATATATTTTTTTACCATTACTTCTACAGTACGTTTTCCGATTCTTGTACCTCGTTTAGAAATAAATAAAGCATCACGTTCCTTAACATCTTTTGGTCTTACAGCTATATATTCTTTAATAGCCTTTTGACATGCATCGTTAAGATAAATAGAGCGTTCTTTATCACCTTTTCCAATTACTGCTAAAATATCACCACGTATATGATACATATTTATATTAACAAGCTCAGATAAACGAAGGCCACAATTTAAAAATAAAGTAAGTATACATAAATCTCTTTTTTCAAATTCTCCGTCAACAGAGTGGAGTAGGGAAAGACTCTCATCTAAACTTAAATATTTTGGCAATCTTTTTGGTAATTTTGGCGTTTCTAATTCAACAGCAGGATTTTTATCTAGAATTTTTTTCTTATGAGTTAAAAAATTAAAAAAAGATTTTAAAGTGGCAACTTTTCTAGCACGTGTTGTTGGTTTATCAGAAAGTATTTTTGATAAATAATTTAAGTATTTATGTAAATCGTCTAATTCTATAGATTTTATAAATTCTATATCCATATTTGATATATCAGTTTTTTCAATTAGTTCAGAATCTATTTTCGAATCTTTGTATCCAGATTTTAATAGTTTTAAATATCTAAAAGCATATCTTAAGTCATAATAATATTCTTTAATTGTAGAATTAGATCTATTTTTAATCCCAGACATGTATTCTAGGAAATTTTGTATATAAATTGGTACATCATCAAACATATATATATAACCCTCCAAAAGCGACGCTCTAAAATCGATTTTAAGACATTTTTATTTATTGGGTAGTGTAATTACATACCTGAAAACAATGGAAATATTTTAAAATCGGAATATGAGCTAAAAAAACAAAGTAGTATAGTAAAACTTAGAAAATAATATTTAAAGTACAATATAATTTATATAATTAATAAAGTTTGTAGATTAAAATATATGAAATATTGTATTTATCTAAGTATTTGATAATAATATATCATATATCTAATTGTAAGTCAATAAATCTCACCCTATTTTTACAAAATTATTATTTTGCGCAATTAGAAATAACATTAATATAAGCAGTCATAAAGCTCTACTTCCACTATTTCAAGTCTTTTGCTGCTTTAATATTCATTTATATATCCTTATCTTCTTATTAAATTTATATTATATTCATTATTATTATAATTTTTTATAACTTATTATCTAATTTATTTTTTATCTGTTATTTTATCTATGAAATTTTTATTCATTATATTAAATTATTCTCTTATAATATGAAATTTTTAAAAAAATCTCCAAAATGTCTATTTCTCTATATTCGCCTTATTTTGCAGGCAACAAACTATATGCTTAAAAAATAAAAATGGCTTAAAATCGATTCTCGTGCGTCATATTTTTGGCACTTTTTAGCCATTTTTTGAATGTATTGATTTTTAGCTATTTGTAAGGTTTTTTACATATTATATATATATATATCATTTATAATATTTCGTATAATCTGAACATATAACTTGTTAGGGTTATAATTAAAATAGCTTTAAATAGCTTTTAAAGCTTTATAAAATATAATTTTATTACTATATTTAACTTTAGTTCCTTTAATATATTTTAAATTATCTCAAGCTGTTCAAATGTTCGTTTTTTAAATTTCAATATTCGCTATAAAAATTTTATAATTTAAATACTGCATAAAATTTTTAAATTTAATTTATTATAATAATTTTTGTTTTTTAATTACTATATTTCTTTAGTGTAAATTTAATTTATAATTATTTTATTGCTCTAGAAAATAGGTACTCTACCTCTTCCCTTCTTCTTACTGCTGATTTGATAAAAAATAGAGAATGTTATTATTTTAATATCTCCGTATAAATTGTAATTGTATTACTTGCATTATTTTATTTCCATTCTCATACCTTTTCCATTATAATCAAATGGCACTGCTTTAAGTCCACAACTTTCATAAAATTTTTCCATGCCAGCAATAGATATTAAATTCAAAGTTGCATATTCTCCTTTTGGAACTTTTATTTTAATTTCTGAGATAATACTTTCTACTAATTTTTTTCCAATACCCTTTTTTTGATATTTAACACTTACAACTACATCTACAAGCAGATAATCTTTACCATCTCCAATAGCTCTAGCCATTCCAACAATTGTATCATTCAACATAGCTTTTTTTACTATAGTACTATTTTCAATTGCCATTTTTATAAAATCCGGATTTTTTTTATTCAAATTTACATCTTCTCTTAAATAATTATATTCTTCTACAGTTAAGTCGTTTTTTATTATTATTTCATCATTCATTTATATTTCATCTCACTTTTTTATCTTATTATATTATAGTTATTTTTTTAAAATTTCTTTAATTTTTTGTTCAAAAAAAACTTGTTGAGTTAGATTATTAGATTTTAAAAACTCTAAAAAAGACTTATATGTTTCATCATCAAGCATTGCCCTTACTGAATTTTTTTTCTTTCTATATTTTTCAAAATTCATTTTTATTCCCCCTAACATATGCGTAGGTTTTTAATATATTTGCTTATTTCCTTTTTTATATTCTTCAAATAATTTAATACATTCTTCTCTTCCTTCTTGTTTAAGTTTTAAAACTTTTTCATTGTTACAACCATTTTTTATATATTCATATATATAATCATCTTTAAAACCTATTTTAGCTGCATCTATAGAATTGCATCCATAATATACTTCTTTTATATTTGCCCATATTATAGCGCCCATACACATTGGACAAGGATAACATGTAGTATATAATTTACATCCTTCTAAATCATGTTTATTCAGTTTTTGACATGCTAATCTTATTGCATTTATCTCAGCATGAGCAGTAGGATCTTTGCTTGCTAGTACTGTATTTGATGCAATAGATATAATTTTATCATTTTCATCTGTAATAACTGCTCCAAATGGTCCACCTACATTTTCTTTAATAGTTTTTCTTGCTTCATTAATTCCATATTCTATCATATATCTACTCCTTAAATTATTTACTTTATTAATTATATCATATATATAAATAAAATCCAATATTTAGACAAAAAAAGATGCCTCTACATTGCTATAGAGGCGATCATAAGAGGTTGATATATGAAAACTAAGGTTTTTCCCTAGTTTGGCATGCTTAATTTTTTTTCTTTGCCCAAACACCTTTTGAAAGTTGTTTAGCATAAGCTTGAGCTTGCTTTAAATCAGATATTAAAGTAATATTGCTAGTATCTTGCTTTAATTTAGCTTTACCATTTTCTAGTAAACTTTCATTATATAGAGTGTTATCTATATATACATATGCGTATAATTGAGATCCTATCATTTTTTCCTGATCAAAAGCTATTTTTACATTTTTGTTTTGTAAGTCTGTTCTTAAATTACTTATTATTCCTTCAGAATTTTCTATATCTATTCCTAATAAGTAAAATTCTATTAATTTATGATCAAGTATAAATACTATTTTACCATCATCTTTAATTTCTGATATTAAACCATAGTCAGATTGTTGTAATGGTTTTAGATCATTTAATTTATCATTAAGAACTAGAGCAGATTCTTCACCTACATCTTTTAACTCATTGCTGGCTACGATCATGTTTTGTTCAGAAGCATTCTTAGTACTACTTGCAAAATAAACATATAATCCTCCACCAACTAACATTATAGAAAAAATTATTGCAAGTGCTGGAATACCATATTGTTTAAAATAAAATGCTGATTTATTATCATAATACATAAGAACTACCTCCTTTTTCATAATCATACCTACAACTATATTATAACACGTTTTTTATGTAAAGTCAACAGATATTACATAATTTTGTAATAAAAATGCAATTTTTTATATATCAGCATTATGCCAAACGTTTTGTACATCATCGCAATCATCTAATTTATCAAGAAATCTTTGGAATTTTTCCTCTTCTTCTTCATTTAATTCTTTCTTTATAGTAGCTATTTGTCTTACATCAGCTTCTAATATAGAAAGATGTAAACTTTCTAAGTGTTCTCTTAACTTTGAAAAATCTTCTGGTGCAGAATATATTTCAATATATTCATCTTCACTTACAAAGTCTTCAGCACCATTGTCTAATGCTTCCATCATTAAAGTATCTTCATCTAATCCTTCTGTTTTTTCAATTAGTATATATCCTTTTTTATTAAACATATAGCCAACAGAACCAGTTTGTCCCAATGAACCACCAGATTTAGTAAATATAAATCTAATATCTGCTGCAGCTCTATTTTTGTTATCAGTCATAGCTTCAACAATTACTGATACTCCACAAGGTCCAAAACCTTCATAAGTTATTTCTTCATAATTTGTAGCGTTAGAATCTCCAACAGCTTTTTGTATACATCTATTAATATTATCATTTGGCATATTTTGTGCTTTAGCTTTAGCTATAACGTCTTTTAATTTACTATTAATATTAGGGTCTGCACTCCCTCCCATTTTAACTGCAACAGTTAACTCTTTTCCTAATTTAGAAAAAATATTTGCTTTTTTAGCATCTGTGCTCTCTTTCTTTCTTTTAATATTTGCCCATTTACTGTGTCCTGACATTTTAATTCCTCCTTCTTATATTTTAATTTGTGCTTTTTATATTGTATCATATTTTTTCCGTTTTGTGTAGTACTTTTTATAAATAATTTATTACTATAATTTTATATTCAATTTTTAATCTATTATTTTATATTAGATTCATAAAAATCTAAAAAAGATACATACTAAAATAAAAAGGAATTTATATGGAATATAACATTAATATTATTATGAAAAAACTAGACTCTCTAGGAAATGAACAAATTAAAAGAATATTCTTCTTCCTTTCAAATATATTTTTCTTCTTTTTTATTTTTTTATTCTTTTTTAATAAAAAAATTACTCTATACTATTGTATAAAGTAATTTAGGCTCTTTGTCAATAGTTGGGGTGCAAAATCCTAAAATTGATTAAAATTGCTAGAATTGAGATGGATTTAAAATT
>CALXJG010000016.1 GCA_944388565.1 uncultured Clostridia bacterium | reverse complement strand
TATGCAGAAGGAAAGGAAATTGTTTATACAGTTTCTGAAGAAGAAGTTACTGGTTATGAAGTAAAAGTTGATGGTTATAACTTAATCAACACTCATGTGCCAAAGTCCGAAAATGGGACAACGCCTAATACGAATAATAACGACCAGAATCTTCCGCCAAAAACGGGAGATCATGTAGACATTATGCTATTTGTAATCATTGGAACTGTTAGTTTCATACAAATGATTATTGTATGCATACTGAAGAAAAAGAAAACTCTCAAGTAATTGTTTTACTAATGTAGGCAATCACTAGAGCAAGAGGAAGAGCCGTCAATCTGACGGCTCTTTCCAGTTTTTGTATAACTAAAATATTTATTAATCCTCTTTTATTTTTAAGAAAATATGATATAATTTATCTAAATTAAAAAGAAAAATGTTAAGTGATTAATTTTAAGAAAGGAGTAAACATGTTTAAAATACATTCACCATATAAACCAACTGGAGATCAGCCTCAAGCTATCGAAAAAATAGTAAATGGGTTTAAAAAAGGTGCAAAAAATCAAACTCTACTTGGAGTTACTGGATCTGGAAAAACATTTACGATGGCAAATGTAATTGCAGCTTTAAATAAACCTACAATAATAATGGCACACAATAAAACTTTGGCTGGACAGTTATATTCAGAATTTAAAGAACTTTTTCCTGAGAATGCAGTTGAATTATTTATATCATATTATGATTATTACCAACCTGAAGCATATATTGCATCAACTGATACTTATATAGAAAAGACAGTAGTATAAATGATGAAATTGATAAACTAAGGCATAGTGCAACATTTGAAATTTTATTTAAAAATTTTAAAAAAATAATAATATTTCTAATTTTTATAAAAACTAAGACAAACCCCAATTTTAAATATTTGGGGTTTGTCTACACTCTGACGCTTAATATACAGTCATTTTAGAAAACTAGAAAAAACAAGTTAGTAGTAGATATATAGTATATTCTTGTGTTTCTTTTCTTTCAATTTTTATTTCTCTTTCTTTCTTATAGTACGTTCTTGTGTGAAACCATATGCTTCCATAGAAGCTTCACAGACTAAATCATTACTGTGTTCTTCATATAAGTTAGCAATAAACGATTCTTCTGAGAAATGAAGCTCAATATCAAAGTATTCTTTAGCTTTTTCAGTTGAACTTGCTTTAAACATTTGATTTTTCATAATTAAATCCTCCTGTTGTTTTACTAAAAATCATGCACATTTTTATGACTATTTATTATCTTCATAGAAAATTATTCTCCTATGATTGTTATAATTTATACAAGTATTATAACATAAAGTCTAAACAACTTCAATGTTAGTGTTAAAAATTATATTTTTGTTCTATGTATTATATAATTTCTTGTATTTTTGCCTAAAATATGGTATAAGTAATATGTTAATATAGGGGGAAAAACATGTTTAAAATACATTCACCATATAAACCAACTGGAGATCAGCCTCAAGCTATTGAAAAAATAGTAAATGGATTTAAAAATGGAGCAAAAAATCAAACTCTACTTGGAGTTACTGGATCTGGAAAAACATTTACGATGGCAAATGTAATTGCAGCTTTAAATAAACCTACAATAATAATGGCACACAATAAAACTTTGGCTGGACAGTTATATTCAGAATTTAAAGAACTTTTTCCTGAGAATGCAGTTGAATTATTTATATCATATTATGATTATTACCAACCCGAAGCATATATTGCATCAACTGATACTTATATAGAAAAAGACAGTAGTATAAATGATGAAATTGATAAACTAAGGCATAGTGCAACAGCTGTACTATTTGAAAGAAAAGATGTAATTATAGTTGCTTCAGTATCTTCAATATATTCTTTAGGTTCTCCAGATGATTATTCAAATATGGTACTTTCAGTAAGACCAGGAATGAAAAAATCAAGAGAAGAAATCTTAAAGAGACTTGTTGAAATGCAGTATACAAGAAATGATATAGAATTTGTGCGTGGTAATTTTAGAGTAAAAGGCGATATAGTAGATATTTTCCCAGCTGACAACTCAGAAGAAGCTATAAGATTAGAGTTCTTTGGAGATGAAATTGATAGGGTTTGTTTAATTGATGGGATGACTGGAAAAGTAAATGCTGTATCAAAACATGAATTTATATACCCAAAATCTCACTATGTAATACCTAGAGAAAAAATAGAAGAAGCAATAAAAAAAATACAAGTAGAATTGGCTGAGAGAATAAAATTCTTTAAAGAAAGAGATAAAATTGTTGAAGCATATAGGATAGAGCAGAGGACTAATTTTGATATAGAAATGTTAAGAGAAACAGGATTTTGCCAAGGAATTGAAAATTATTCGGCTGTATTAAGTGGAAGGGCACCTGGAAGTATGCCTTATACTCTTTTTGATTATATGGGGGATGATTTTTTAACAATAATTGATGAATCACATGTTACCATACCACAAATAAGAGGTATGTATAATGGAGATAGAGCAAGAAAAGAATCACTAGTTGAAAATGGATTTAGACTTCCATCGGCTTTTGATAATAGACCTCTTAGATTTGAAGAATGGGAGAAGAAAACAGTAGATGTTATGTATGTTAGTGCAACGCCTGGTGATTATGAGTTTTCTAAATCTCAAAATGTAGCAGAACAAATAATACGACCTACTGGATTATTAGACCCTGAAATAATTGTAAAGCCAACTGAAAATCAATTAGATGATTTATTAAAAAATATAAATGAGGTTACAAGTAGGGGCGAGAAAGTACTAGTAACTACACTTACTAAAAGAATGTCAGAAGAACTAACTACATATTTATCAGATAAAGGTGTAAGAGTAAGATATATGCATTCTGATATAGATGCACTGGATAGACTTGAAATTATACGTGATTTAAGATTAAATAAATTTGATGTATTAGTAGGTATAAATCTGTTAAGAGAAGGATTAGATATACCGGAAGTATCACTTGTTAGTATATTAGATGCAGATAAAGAAGGATTTTTAAGAAGCGAAAGATCTCTTATTCAAACTATTGGACGTGCTGCTAGAAATGCAAGTGGAAAAGTTATTATGTATGCTGATGAGTTAACTGAATCTATGGATAAAGCTATACATGAGACTAATAGAAGAAGGAAAATACAGTCTGAGTATAACAAAGAACATGGAATAACACCAAAAACAATTACAAAAGATGTAAGAGATAGTGTAAAAGCAACTATTGAAGAAAATCAAGAAGAAAAAGAAATTACTCTTAAAAAAGGTGAAAGCGTAGAAGAAAGTATTGAGCGTTTAACAGAAGAAATGATGCAATATGCTAGGAAATATGAATTTGAAAAAGCAGCTACTATAAGAGACTTTATAGCAGAGTTGAAAAATTTGAAATAATAATACTAAAATAACTATATAATATATATTATATGGTTATTTTTCATTGCACCATTTAATAAAATATGATATAATTTACTAAAAAAATAGGAAGGAATGAGATGAATTGTTTCATATATTTAATGCAGAAGGTTTAAAAGCCTTTTTATATACTTTACCTGCTTTATTAATATCGCTTTCTATTCATGAATTTGCACATGCATATACAGCGTATAAATTAGGCGATAAATCACAAAAAGCATTAGGAAGATTAACGCTTGATCCAATCAAACATATAGATTGGCTAGGTTTTTTGTGCATTGTATTATTTGGATTTGGTTGGGGAAAGCCGGTAAATGTAAACACAAGAAGTTTTAAAAATGAAAGTAAAGGAATGATGCTTACAGCATTTGCAGGTCCTTTTTCAAATTTTCTTCTTGCAATATTTTGTACATTAGTATTAAAAATATTAATAGTTACGGGTGCAATTTCACCTATGCTAAATTCTGGTGCTGGTAGTATTTTAGCAAATATGTTAATACTTACAATACAGTTTAATGTAGTATTTGCAGTATTTAACATGATACCACTTCCACCTTTTGATGGTTCAAAGGTATTAAGATATTTTCTTCCATATAAAGCAAAACAAGCTTTTGATATGTTAGAAAGATATTCTTTTATAATAATTATTATTTTCTTTGTAACAGGTATTGGAAGTTATATAATAGTACCATTTGTAAATTTAATTTATCAGCTTATTATGCTAATATTATAGATGTAAAGGAGAAAAAATGATAGGATTAAGTATAGAGACTAGTTGTGATGAAACTTCAGTTGCAATAATAGAAAATGGGAGAAAAGTTTTATCAAATATTGTTTCAACACAAATAGACATACATAAGGAATTTGGAGGTGTTGTACCAGAAATTGCTTCAAGAAAACATCTTACAAATATCTCATATGTAGTTAATGAGGCAATAAAAGAAGCAAACATTTCTTTTGATGATTTAGATTATATTGGAGTAACATATGGACCTGGACTTATAGGGGCACTACTTGTTGGTGTTTCATATGCAAAATCTCTTGCATATTCTTTGAATATACCTATAGTTCCAACACATCATATTGAAGGACATATTGCTGCAAATTATTTAACATATAACGAATTAAAACCACCTTTTTTAGCTTTAGTTGTATCTGGTGGACATTCACATTTAATTCATGTAAAAGATTATAGTAAATTTGAAATCATAGGTAAAACTAGAGATGATGCTGTAGGAGAAGCCTTTGATAAGGTGGCTAGAGTTTTAGGTTTGCCATATCCGGGAGGACCAGAAGTTTCAAAGTTAGCAATAAATGGTAAAAGAACATATACATTACCAAAAACAAAATTTGATAATTTAGATTTTAGTTTTAGCGGGATAAAAACTGCAGTTATAAATATTGCTCATAAAGAAGGAGAAAGTTTAAGAAAAGCTGATATGGCTACATCTTTTGAACAAACTGTATGTGAAGAATTAATATTTAATACTTTAAGGGCCGTCAATATGTTAAAAATAGATAAAGTCGTTTTAGCAGGCGGTGTCTCTGCAAATAGAGTATTAAGAGAAATGTTAGAAAAAGCAGCAAAAGAAAATAGTTTTAAAGCATATATGCCAGATTTAAAATATTGTACGGATAATGCAGCTATGATTGGAAGTGCTGCACATTATAATTATGTAAGTGGTAAGTATTATGAAATTAAAGATAAAATGGACTTAAACGCTATTGCTAATATAAAAATTGGGGACTAGTTTTAAGTTTTGAATGGAGGAAAATAGATGGCTATATTTGCTATATCTGATTTACATTTATCGTTTGGAACTGATAAACCTATGAATGTTTTTGGACAAGTATGGGAAAATTATGAAGATAAGATAAAGATAAATTGGAAAAGTAGTGTAAATGAAAATGATATTGTAATATTGCCAGGTGATTTATCATGGGGAATTACTTTAAAAGAAGCAAAAAAAGATTTTGAATTTATAAATAATTTACCTGGAAAAAAAATAATTTTAAAAGGAAATCATGATTATTATTTTTCTACAAAAACAAAAGTGGAAAAATATTTTAAGGAAAATGGTTTTGATACAATTTTGGTTTTACACAATGATGCTATTGAAACTAATGAATGTATAGTTGCTGGAACTAGAGGTTGGGGTAAAACTGAATCAAGTGATAAAGCTTTAGATAAAAAAATAATTTTACGTGAAGAAAATAGACTTATATTATCCTTAGAAAAAGCAAAAAAGATACAAGAAAAAAGTCCTGATAAACAAATTATAGTTGCAATGCATTTTCCACCATTCATTGGTAATTTTCAAAAAATAATGAAAGATTATGATATTAAAAAGTGCATATATGGGCATTTACATGGATATGGGCATTTTATGGTAAAAGAAGGTATAATTGATGGTATAGAATATAAAATGGTGTCTTGTGATTATACTAAATTTAATATGGTTAAATTATAATATTACACATTTGTTTCATTTGTGTTAAACTTATTTAAAAACAAAACTTTTGTTTGACAAACAACTAGGCATATGATATAATTTTACCAAACATAAGTTTGAGGAGGAAGTTTAGTATGGGGAGTACTAGTTTAAATGTACAAGAGCAAAGAGTTCTTGATTATATTAAGGAGACTATTAGGACAACGGGTTATCCACCTTCAGTTAGAGAAATATGTGCTGCATTAAATTTTAAATCAACTTCATCTGCACATCAATATATTTCTAGACTTGCTGATAAAGGTTATATCGATAAAAAAGATTTAAAAACAAGAGCTATTAGAGTTATTGGTGCTGAATCAACTATTTCTGTTCCTATAGTTGGTAAAGTAGCAGCTGGTGAACCAATACTTGCTCAAGAAAATATTGAAGATTATTTTTCTATAGGAGAAAGTTTCTTTAGACAAGATGAACTAAAAAATGATAATTATATTTTAAAAGTACAAGGAGAAAGTATGATTAACGCTGGTATCAATGATGGCGATTATATCATAGTTTCAAAACAGGAAACAGCTAGAAATGGTCAAATAGTAGTTGCAATGATTGATGGAAACGCAACTGTTAAAACTTTTTATAAAGAAAATGGTTATATAAGATTACAACCTGAAAACGATACTATGGAACCAATAATTGTAAAGGATGTTACAATACTTGGAAAGGTTGTTGGATTATTTAGAAAAATATAATTAATTTAGATTATATATCACTTTTAATTTACCCTCGCATACTATATATAGTAGTCGGGGGTGTTTTTATGAAACTAGATAATATAAATGTAGGACTAGGTATAACCGGCTCTTTTTGCAATTTTAATAACGTAGCAGAAGTAATTAATAGGTTAAAAGAAGAAAATGTTGGTAGAATAATCCCAATAATATCTGACTGTGTTAAGCTATATGACACTAGATTTTATAAGGCCAAAGAATTTAAGAAGATGCTAGAAGAATATACAAATGAAAAAGTTATAGATACAATTGTAAAAGCAGAACCTATTGGTCCTAAAAATTTAATTGATATAATGTTAATATGCCCATGTACAGGAAATACACTTGCTAAACTTGCAAATGGAATCACAGATACTCCTGTATTAATGGCAACTAAAAGTATTTTGAGAAATAATAAGCCGGTAGTTATTGGTGTGTCAACAAATGACGGACTTGGTAAATCACTTAATAATATTGCTACTTTAATTGATAAGAAGAACCATTATTTTGTTCCTTTTTCTCAAGATGATTACATAGCAAAACCAAATTCATTGGTATTAGAATACTATTATATAATAGATACATTAAAAGAAGCTTTAGAATTTAGACAAATACAACCAGTTTTAGCAATTAAATAATAAAAAGACTGGGAAGATTTTTTTCTCCCCAGTCTTAATTTTATGTTTCTGTAAATTCTTCTTTCATATTTTCATATGCAAGAATAAATGTCGTTCTTTTTATTCCAAGATTTTTGTTAAATAAGTCAAAAGGCTCATATTTCTTAGAATATAGCAAAAAATTTAAGTTAGCATTTTCAAAATCCTTTATATATTCTCTTATTAAAGATCTTGATACAGTAGTTAATGTAAATTCACCTATAAGATCAATTAATACTAAACTGTGTAATTTTTCATGTCGTTTTTCAAACAAAATAACATACCTATACGATGAAAAAGCCTTGTTGTTAAAAAGTCCAACAGTAAATAAAGAGTTATTTGTAGAGGTATTTAAATATAGCATGGGGGTACTTGACATGATATACACAAGATAAGTAAAAGTCCTGGAAGTATTATCATTTAAAGTTAAAGAATTTGCTTTTTGCTTAAATTCTTCTCTTTTAATTTGATAATTTTCAAGAATAGATGAATTGCTGCTTTTAAAATACTCATCCATATTTTTCAGATCGTATTCGTACAGTTTACAAAGAACACAAAGGTCTTTTAGAATTATAAGTTTTACAGAGATCCGATTATCTTTTTCTTTTACAATTACGGCATACTTGTATTTTTCGCTAAGTTTCTGGTTTGGTTTTCCAGATACTATAGAAGTGATATATCCATCACTATCTAAGTATATAGTTTTTGCCTTTGAAGATGTTGCCACATTGTTACCGCTTGTCATAACGTTGCCTCCTGTAATAAAAATTTTTATATACATAACGGTATATATGGGCTAATTATATCACCTTAAATATACATTGTCAATCGATAAATTTACATAAAATGAAAAGTGGAAAAATGAGGTACATAATTGTTATTTTTTTAATAATATAGTTAGCATGATTGCTGTCTAGTTTTGTCGAAGCATGTAAAAAATACCTATTTTTTGTAAATCTAACTTTTTTTTTGGTGATTTATGTGATATAATTGGATATGTGAAAGGAGTATTACTATGAAGGTAGGTTTAGTTTCGTTAGGATGTAGCAAGAATCAAGTAGATAGCGAAATGATTTTAGGCTTATTCAAAAAATTTAATATTGATATTACTAATGATGTTGAAGAAGCTGATATTATTGTTGTAAATACTTGTGGATTTATAGAATCGGCAAAAAAGGAAGCAATAGATACTATTTTAGAAATGGCTGATTATAAGGTATATGGAATATGTAAAGCTTTAATTGTAACTGGATGTTTGGCAAAAAGATACAAAAAACAAATAATAAAAACTATGCCAGAAGTTGATCTTTGTATAGGCGTAGATGAATATGATAATATAGGTCAAATTTTATCTGAATTTTTAAATCAAAATATTTTAAATCAACACCTTGACTTTAACGATAGAGTTATTTCAACTAATTTCCCACTTGCATATATTAGAATTTCCGATGGATGTGATAACAGATGTAGTTATTGTGCAATACCACTTATTAGAGGAAATCATAAAAGTAGAAAAATAGAAGACATCGTTTTTGAAGTAACTAATCTTGCAAAGCAAGGAATTAAAGAATTTTGTTTAATAGCACAGGATACCTCAAAGTATGGATTAGATATTTATGGAAACCTTAAATTAAAAGAATTAATATCTAAAATAACCAAAATAGAAGGGGTAAAATGGGTAAGAATATTATATATGTATTTATTTGAAACAACAGACGTATTAATAGAAGAGATTGCAAATAATCCAAAAGTTTGTAAATATTTTGATATTCCAATTCAACATATTTCAAATAAAATGTTAAAAGATATGAATAGACATGACACTAAAGGATTAATATATGAAAGAGTAAATAAGATAAGAGAAATGGTACCAGATGCTATACTTAGAACTACAGTTATAACAGGATTTCCTGGGGAAACAGAAGAAGATTTTAAAGAATTAGAAAAAGGAATAAAAGATTTAAAATTTGATAGACTTGGAGCTTTTGCATATTCAAGAGAAGAAGATACAAAAAGCTATAACATGGAAAATCAGATACCAGAGAATATAAAAGAAGAAAGATTAAAAAGAGTATTTGAAATTCAAAAAGATATATCACTAGAACATAATCAAAAAAGAATTGGTAAAAAATATGAGGTAATTGTTGAAGATGTATCTGAAGATGATAATTATTTTGTATGTAGATCTATGTCAGAAGCACCTGATGTAGATGGTAGAATTTATGTTAAAATAGATGAAGAAAGCTCAAATAAAATAATAATAGGAGATTTTGCAAATGTAGAAATTATTTCATGTAATGAGTACGATTTATTTGCAAGACTACTTTAATATGTATATTTTATATAAATGGAGGAATAAATATGTATAACAAGGAAAGTTTAAAAAAGTCCACTTTAACTGATTTAAGAAAAATTGCTGAAGATTTAAATCTTTATGGTTATCAAAGATTAAAAAAAGAATATTTAGTAGAAGAAATTATAAAAGCACTTGAAGATAATAATGAACTAGAAGAGAAAAATGACATACAAATTGAAAATCCAGAAACAGATTATATAGCTGAGGGAATTTTAGAAGTAATGCCAGATGGCTATGGATTTTTAAGAAGTGACAATTATTTACCTGGAGATAAAGATATATATGTATCTCAAGTGCAAATACGTAGATTTAAACTTGCAACTGGGGATATGTTAAAAGGAATAGCTCGTTTTACTACAGATCCACAAAATAAATTTCCATCTTTAATATACATTGATAGAATAAATGAAGATAGAGTTGAAGTGGCTTTAAAAAGAAAATCATTTGAATCATTAATACCAATTTATCCAACTGATAGATTAAAACTTGAGACAGTTAAGACTGAATATAGTACTAGAGTTATAGATTTAGTTGCACCAATAGGGAAAGGACAACGTGGACTTATTGTTGCTCAACCTAAAGCTGGTAAAACAACTATGTTAAAACAAATTGCAAATGGAATATTAAAAAATAATCCTGAAGTTTATTTAATGGTACTTTTAATTGATGAAAGACCAGAAGAAGTTACTGATATAGAAAGATCAATTGATGCAGAAGTTATTCATTCTACATTTGATGAGTCACCAGAACATCATATTAAAGTATCTAAAATGGTTCTTGAAAGAGCCAAAAGATTAGTAGAGCATAATAAGGATGTAGTTATATTAGTAGATAGTTTAACAAGACTTACAAGGGCAAATAATCTAACTGTAGAACCAAGTGGTAGAACTTTATCTGGAGGACTAGATCCAGCTTGTCTTCATTTTCCAAAGAAATTATTTGGAGCAGCTAGAAATATAGAAAATGGAGGAAGTTTAACTATCCTTGCTACTATTCTTTCTGAAACAGGCAGTAGAATGGATGATATTATTTTTGAAGAATTTAAAGGTACTGGAAATATGGAAGTACATTTAGATAGAAAATTATCCGAAAGAAGAGTATTTCCATCTATTGATATATATAAATCTGGAACAAGAAGAGAAGATTTATTACTAAATAAAGAAGAACAAGAATGTAGTAATTGTATACGTAGATTACTATCACAAAATGGAACTCTATCTAATATAGAAATAGTTGAAAAAATAATGAATATAATTACAAAAACAAAAGATAATAAAGAATTTATAAAAATTTTTTTAGAAAATGTTAAAAAGAAATAGAAACTTTAAACATTATATGGTAAAATATATACGTTATGAATTTTTATTAAGAGAGGTTTTGAATATATGAATAAGAAGATAAAAGTAAATTTTGAAGATGGTAGACAAATAAGCGTAGATTACAAAACAAAAGCAATTGATGCTGTGAAATTAGTAGAAAATGATGTTAGTGATATCTTAGCTTTAAATATTAATAATGAAGTTAAAAACTATTCTTATGAATTAGTTTCAAATGAAAATATTATTAAATTTATAAAATTAAATAGCCAAGATGGATATAGAATTTATACTAGAACTTTAAAAATGGTTTTGTATATGGCACTTACTACCTTATATTCTGGTGCTGATGTTGAATTTATTACTACAATAGATAAAGATCAATACTTTACAGTAAATAATATTGATTTAAATGAAGAAAAGATAAGTGCAATAAAAGAAAAAATGCTTGAAATTGTAAATAATGATTATCCTATAATAAAAAAGAGTGTATCAATTGAAGAGGCAACAATTTTATATACTGCTTCTAATGATGCAGATAAGTTAGAACATATTGATAATAGATTAAGGTCAAATTTAACTATGTATTTTTGTGAAGGATTATATAATTATTTCTATGGTATATTAGCACCAAGTACTGGATATGTTAAAAATTTTGATATTATACCATATAGAGATGGAGCTTTACTTGTAATACCAGATGAGGATATGAAGCTAAAGAAAAAAGTAAAAGATAATAGATTGTATGATACATTTATTGAGTTTAATAAATTAAATAAAGTTATTGGCATAGAAAATGTTGGAAATTTAAATGAGAAGATTCTAAATAATAAGATTAATACAGTTATACAAGTTGCTGAAGCTATACATCAAAGAGAAATGGTAGAGATGGTACTTGATATAGAAAAAAGAAAAAATATTAAAATGATTTTAATTGCTGGACCATCTTCTTCTGGTAAAACAACATTTGCACAGAAATTAGGTGTTCAGCTAAAGCTTACAGGGTATAACCCAATAACTATATCCATGGACAATTACTTTGTTGAAAGGAAAGATACACCGCTTGGTGAAGATGGCAAATATAATTTTGAATGTGTAGAAGCATTAGATATTGAATTGTTTAATTCTCAAATGAGAGATTTAATAGCTGGTAAAACAGTAGAACTGCCAGAATTTGATTTTGTTGTTGGAACTAAGAAATATAAAGGTAATTATTTAACTTTAAAAGAAAAAGATATATTAATAGTTGAGGGAATTCATGCACTAAATCCTATACTTACTGAGTTTACTCCAAAAGAGAATAAATATCATATATATATAGCTCCGATTGCTACATTAAATCTTGATGGATATACCAAAGTTTCTTCTTCTGATACTAGATTATTAAGAAGAATGGTAAGAGATTATAATACAAGAGGACATAGTGTTGAAAGAACTTTTGAATTATGGACAAATGTAAAAAAAGGTGAAGAAAAATATATATTCCCATTTGTAAATTCAGTTGATAGAATTTATAATTCAAGCCTTATATATGAGCCAAGTGTTATGAAAACATTTGCTCAACCTTTACTTTTACAAGTTGAGAGATCAAGTCCATATTATGGTGAAGCAAGAAGATTATATGAGTTTTTAAATAACTTTTTACCTATGGAAACTACAAATATTCCAGTTGATTCAATCATTCGTGAATTTATAGGTAATGGATGTTTCTTTAGATAGAATTAAAATGTAATATGAAAAAACAGCTCTTCATTTAAATAAAAAGTGAGGGCTGTTTATATTTTAAAATAATAAATTAATATAATCACTTTATTTTTTATGCTTTTTGTAGTAAAATATATATGTAAATGTTTATTCTAGTGTGGAGGTATTATGCAAAGCGTATGGAATGTAAAGAAATATGATGAAGAGCTAGTTGAAAGAATTTCAAAAAAACATAAAATAACTAATATAGCCGCTAAACTACTTATATCAAGAGGTATACAAGAAGAAAAAATAGATAATTTTTTAAATGGAACTATAGAAGATATAAAAGATCCTTTTTTAATAAAAGATATGGAAAAATTAGTTGATAGAGTAGACATGGCTATAAAAAATAAAGAAAAAATTTGTATATACGGAGATTATGATGTAGATGGTATTACCAGTATTACAATAATGTATAAGTTTTTAACAAATCTTGGAGCAAATGTTATATATTATCTGCCTGATCGACTTATAGAAGGATATGGTATTAACAATAATGCATTATCTGAGATTAAGAAAAAAGGTGTAAATTTAGTTATAACGGTTGACTGTGGCATAACTGCTGTTGAGGAAACTGAATATGCTAAATCAATTGGTCTTGATATGTGTATTACTGACCATCACGAGTGTTCAGATATATTACCAGATGCAATAGCTATAGTAAATCCAAAACAAAAAGATGATAAGTCTGATTTTAAGATGCATGCTGGAGTAGGAGTGGCTTTTAAATGTCTTATGGCAATTGCTAAAAAATATAATTTAGATAAAGAAAGTTATTTAAAATATTTAGATATTGTAGCTATAGGTACTATATCTGATATTGTTCCGTTACTTGATGAAAATAGAATAATATCTAGGTTTGGACTTGAAAAAATAAGACAAACTAATAATATTGGACTTAAAGCTCTAATTAATCTTTTAAAATTTAACGATATTGATAGTACAATGATTTCTTTTGGAGTGGCACCAAGAATTAATGCTTGTGGAAGAATGGGTAAAGCAGGTGTAGCTGTAGAGTTATTATTGGAACAAGATGAAAATAAAGCAGAACTTATAGCAAAAAAACTTGATATGTTAAATACTAAAAGACAACAAGTAGAAAAAGAAATATTTGAGGAAGCGTTAAAAGAGATAAATGATAAAAATTTAGATCAAAACGCAAGTATTGTATTGTATAACCCAAACTGGCATAATGGTGTTATTGGTATAGTTGCATCTAGACTAGTTAGCATATATTACAAACCTATTATATTACTTACAAAAGAGCAAGGAGTAATAAGAGGGTCTGGAAGATGTCAAGTTGGAGCTTCACTTTATGAAATTCTTACATCATGTAAAGAACTCCTTATACAATTTGGTGGACATGAACTTGCTGCTGGTCTTAGTATTGAAGAAGAAAATATAGAAAAGTTTAAGGAAAAATTTGAAAATGTTGTAAAAGAAAAATCAAAAGGTATAAGTGAGCAAATAATAGATATTGATACAGAAATAACTGTAAAAGATTTAAATTTACAACTGCTAAAAGATATTCATAGGTTAAAACCATATGGTCAATCAAATAAACAACCTTTATTTATATATAAAGGATTAAAAATTGATTCAATAAGAACTCTTAAGGAAGACAAACATCTAAAATTGACTTTAAGAGATGGTAAATTTTTAATCGAAGGATTAGCTTTTTCACAAGGAAATAGAAGAGATGAATTAAGAATTGGTGATAAAGTAGATGTAGTTTGTAATGTAGAATTAAATTCATACAACTCACCTAAAACAATTCAATTAGTTATACAAGACTTTAAAAAGTCACTTGAAGTATAAATTTTATTATTATACTATAGACTGGGAGTTTAATATTCCTAGTCTTTTCTTATATATTTAAAAATAAAAGAGTTTTATTGAAAAATATGCTAAATTGATGTATAATACAATATATATTTACTAAATAAGATGGGGGAACGGTTATGAATAACACAGCTAAAGTTATAAGTAAAATATTAGAAGATGAACATATTAAGTATGATAGGGCTGTATTAGAGAAGGTTACTGAATTTTGTGAAGAAAAATATGGTGATAAGAAAAAAGGAAATATATATATGCTTGACCATGTAATAGGGGTGGCAAGTTTAGTTGCTACATTAAGAATAGATGATGTTTCTGTTTACGCATCACTATTACATGGTATGGTAAAAGCTGATGATTATGACAGTAAAAAGATGAGAGCTCTTTTTGGTGATGAAATCGTTGATATAATTGAAACAGTAGATAGATTATCTTGTTTAAATTTCAAAACTAAAGAAAAAGTAGATAATGAAGTACTAAGAAATATGTTTCTTGCAATAGCAAAAGATATAAGAACTGTAATAATTAAATTATTAGATAGACTATATAATATGAGAAATATATCAAATGTAGATAATGAAAATGTAGTAAATAATATGGCAAAAGAATGCTTGCAAATTTATGCACCAATTGCCCATAGACTTGGTATGTCAAAAGTAAAATCTGAACTTGAAGATATATCTTTTAGAATATTAATGCCTGCTGAGTATGCAGTTATTAAAAAGCAAATTGATGCTAAAAAAGCACAAAGAGAGCAATATATAGAAGAAAGAATTAAAGAAGTAACAAGTGATTTAAAAGCTCAAGGAATAGAAGCTACTGTATATGGAAGACCAAAGCATTTTTATAGTATATATAAAAAGATGAAAGAAAAAAATTGTAACGCTGATGATTTATTTGATCTTCTTGCAATAAGAGTAATTGTTAATTCTATTAAGGATTGTTATAGTGTACTTGGCATAGTTCATGATAGATATAAACCAATGCCAGGTAGGTTTAAAGATTATATAGCAGTTCCTAAGACCAACATGTATCAATCATTACATACTACTGTTTTTGGAGAAGATGCAAAGCCTTTTGAAATCCAAATTAGGACTTGGGATATGCATAATGTTGCTGAGCGTGGTATTGCTGCACATTTTTCATATAAAGAAAAGACAAAGAAAATATCAGAAGCTGATAAGAAAATAATTTGGTTAAGACAAACTTTGGAAATACAAAAGGAACTAAAAGATAACACTGAAAATTTAGATAAGATAAAGGGTGAAATTTTTGGTGAAGAAGTTTTTGTATTTACTCCAAAAGGAGATATTAAAGCTTTGCCAAAAGGCTCTACACCTATAGATTTTGCTTATTCTATTCATCAAAAAATTGCTGAAAAAATGGTTGGAGCTAAAGTAAATGGAAAAATGGTGCCAATTAATACTAAACTTGAAAATACTGATATTGTTGAAATAATAACTTTAACTAGCTCTAAAGGTCCAAATTCGGATTGGTTAAAGTATGTTAGAACCTCTAGTGCAAAAAACAAAATAACATCTTTTCTTAAAAAGCAAGGAAAAGAAGTAAATATTGCAAAAGGAAAAGAACTATTTGAAAAAGAGTTAAAGAAAAAAAGATTGCCAAAAGATATATTAAGTAAAGAAGAATTTGTTAAACAAATGTTAAAAAAGAGTAATTTTAATACACTTGAGGAGGCTTATGAGAATATAGGTTTTGGTAGTGTATCTCCACTTAAAGTTGTAAATAAATTAGAAGAGGCATATAGTTTAAGTTTAAATCCACAAGAAGAATTGAAAGTAAAAAATACTTTATCTAAAACAAGAAATAATGAAAATGATATGGTTATTGTAGAAAATATACCAAACTGTAAAGTTAAGTTTGCAAAATGTTGTTTACCAATACCTGGCGATGATATAATAGGGTATATAACTTTTTCAAATGGTGTTTCAATCCATAGAAAAGATTGCAAAAACCTTAATAACTTAGATACTTCTTCACGAGTTATAAATGTATCATGGAAACCTAAAAATAAAGCATATTTTGCCGCTAAGATTAGAGTAAAAGCAAATAATAGAGATGGTTTAATATCAGACTTAATTAAGGTTGCAAAAGATTTAAAGATAAATATTAGTGAAATGAATACTAAAGTAACTGAAGATAGAGAGGTAATTGTTGAATTAGTTGTAGACGTGTCAGATACAGAAACATTACAAAAGATTATGAAATCATTAAAAAAGGTAGATAGTGTGTTTGATACTAAAAGAATTCATTAATTAGAGGGGAACTGTATGATAAATATTGAAAAAATTGGAATAGATGTTGCAAATCAAGGACATATTACTAATTGTTATTTAGTATATGATGAGAATAAAGAGGCGATTTTAATAGATCCAGCATATAATTCAAATGCCATAATTTCTAAAATTGTTAATTTAGGACTTACTTTAAAATATATAGTTATAACTCATGCGCATGGTGATCATATTGGTGCTTTAGAAGAACTTGTAAATTATGCTAAGGCTAAAGTTATAATAAATAAAAATGATTATAATATGTTAATAGGAAAAGAGGAAAATTATTGTGATATGTTATTTGTAAAACAACCTAATTTAAATGTAGATTTCATAATACCGGTTGAAGATGGATATAGTTTTAATGTTGGAAGCTTAGAGTTTGAAACTATTAATACAAAGGGACATTCGTCACGGTAGTATATGTGTATATGAAAAAAATTCGAAAGTTCTTTTCACAGGAGATACGCTTTTTGCTGATTGCTATGGTAGATGTGATTTGAATTCCGGTAGTTTTAACGATATGGTAAATAGTATAAAGCTATTATTTAATAGATTTAGTAATATTGTTATATATCCTGGACATGGAAAAAGTGTTAAGATTGAAGTAGCTAAAAGATATGTAAAAATGTTAATGGCAATGAAGGGTGTAACAATATAGGAGAAGGTTATGAATTATTTTAAGAATATTATTGAAGAGGAATCAAAAAAAGATTATTATATAAAATTACATGATTTTGTAGAAAATGAGTATAAGACAAAAACCATATATCCACCACATGAAAAAATTTTCTTTGCTTTAAAAAATACTCCATACGAATATGTTAAGGTGGTTATAATAGGTCAAGATCCGTATCATGGTGAAGGAGAGGCACATGGAATGTGTTTCTCTGTTAACCCAAATATAAAGATACCTCCATCTCTACAAAATATATACAAAGAGTTACATAGAGATTTAGGATGTAAAATACCTAATAATGGATATTTATTAAAATGGGCAAGACAAGGAGTTTTGTTATTAAATAGTGTACTTACTGTAGAAAAAGATAAACCTGCTTCACATCAAGGAAAAGGATGGGAGATTTTTACAGATAAAATAATATCAGAAATAAATAAAAAGGAAACACCAGTTGTGTTTTTATTATGGGGAAATTTTGCAAAGAAAAAAGCGGAGCTAATTACAAATCCAAAACATTTAATACTTACTTCATCACATCCAAGTCCTTTTGCAGTTAGGTATGGATTTGACGGATGTTCTCATTTTTCGAAAACTAATAATTTTTTGATAAGAACTGGACAAGCCCCAATTGATTGGCAAATAGAAGATATATAAAAAGGAGAATAAAATGAAAACAAGTGATTTTTATTACAACTTACCACATGAACTTATTGCACAAACTCCATTAAAGCAAAGAGATAAATCTAGAATGATGGTTCTTGATAAAAATACTGGAGATATAGTTGATGAAAAATTTGAAAATATAACTGAATATATAAATAGTGGAGATACAATTGTACTTAATGATACAAAAGTATTGCCTGCAAGATTATTTGGACATAGAGAAAATAAAGAAGAGGCAATTGAAGTTTTACTTTTAAAACAAAGAGAAGGTAATGTATGGCAAACATTAGTAAAGCCTGGTAAAAAGTTAAAAATCGGTACTAAGATTATATTTGATGAAAAACTTTTATCTGCTAATGTATTAGATATTTTAGATGATGGTCAAAGGGTAATTGAATTTGAATATTCAGGTATATTTAATGAAATACTTGATAAACTTGGAACAATGCCACTACCACCATATATTACTGAAAAATTAGAAGATAAAGATAGATATCAAACTGTATATAGTAAAAATTTAGGCTCAGCTGCAGCTCCTACTGCTGGTTTACATTTTACAAATGAAATATTAGATAAACTAGCAAAAAAAGGTGTAAATATTGTATATGTTACTTTACATGTTGGTCTTGGAACTTTTAGACCAGTAAAAGTTGATGATGTAGAAAAACATGAAATGCATAGTGAATACTTTGTTATTGATGAAAAAGCATGTGATATAATAAATGAAACAAAAAGAAGAGGTAACAAAGTATATTCTGTTGGGACTACTTCATGTAGAGTACTTGAAAGTGCTACAGATGATAATGGAATAATACATCCTATGGCAAAAGAAACAAATATATTTATATATCCTGGATATAAATTTAAGATGATTGATGCATTGCTTACAAATTTTCATTTACCAGAATCAACATTAATAATGCTTGTTTCAGCATTAGCAACAAAGGAATATATTCTAAATGCATATAATAGTGCAGTAGAAAAAAAGTACCGTTTCTTTAGCTTTGGAGATTGTATGCTTATAAAATAAATAGGTCTTAGCTTTTAGCTAAAACCTATTTTGTCTTTAACTTTCAATTACTGGTATGAATTCAAGTAGCTGATAACCTTTTAACCTTACAAAAGCATGGTTTATATCATCTTTTAAGTTAATTGTACTATTTAATTCATCTAGTACTTCACAGTTAAAATGAGAGCAAATTGCTTTTAGTGGTTTGGCATCCCGAGATGCAAAGCATGAGCATTCTCTGCTTGTGTTATAGACCGCTAGATTAAGAATTACTGGATTACCGGGAATTACTTTTTTTACTTTTACTTCAATTTTTTGTGCCATGAAAAACCCTCCTTAATTATGTTTTGGGTGGATATAACTTATGAAGAAATTATATCACTGTATTCTTTATATGTCAACTGTTTTACAAATAGAAAGCTATTTTACTTAATAAACATTCTATTTTAATTAGTTTATGGTTTTTCATTGTAACACAAAATCTATTAATTTCTTCATTGATTTTTGATAGTTCACATGGAAATTTTAAATTCAAGCATTTTTCTAGATAAAGTGAAAAATCTTTATTTTTTTCAAGATAACCTATATGTACTTTTTGATTACTATCATCTACAAAGGCGATATAACATGTGGATATAGAACTTTCATGAAAAAATATAATTTTGCCAATAAAATTTTCTTGGTACATAATCATTCCTCCCTAGTCAGTTTAGAAATTTTTGTTTTAATTATATATTATATGAATATTACAATTTATTAATGCATATACATACAAAACTTGACATAAATTTATAATAGTGGTATAATATTTATACATTTTATATAAACTGCTTTTAGATTAAAAAGCATGATTTTTAAGGAGGATAATTATGAACATTTTAACAAGAAAAATTAAGCGGTTTGCAAAAATAATTTTGGGGATTTTTTGTTTGATTTTAGCTTCAATCTTTTTTGCAATCTCATTTTATACGATTTGTAATGGGATCGAATATGAAAAGAACGTATTTGACCTTACATCGCAAATGGAAAAGGAAGACAAAGAAGAACTTGAAACTCAGCTAAAAGAGTTAAGTAAAGTAAAAGGGATTAATTTTTCTCTTGCATACCATACTGAGGTATTTGAGATTAATGCCGAATACATAGATAATTTAAAAGCAGCATTTGATAAAAATATATGTGAATCAGATGTGCTGTATGTTTACACAGACAAGACTAAAACGGTTCAAAAAGTGGTAGCAGGGGAAGTAAGTGAGCTAGGAACTGTAAGCTCTGATGAAGAACTTACAAACCTTTTAATTCTTGATATGGCAAAATCTAGTAATAGGGATGGGAACATGTTTGATTATGCTATTAAAATTTTAAGTATTATATGCTTTGTAATTCTTGGAGTGGCACTTGCATTAAAGGCTTTTAAATTACTAGAAAAAGATAAAATTGTTGAGCCTGTTAACTAAGCCTAATTTATTAGTTTGTGTGGCAAATATTGTCACACAAACTTTTTTTCTTTGTTTTTTGGTTGAAAAAAAAAGAAAATATGGTATAATTAATATGTGGTAAAGGAGGCCAAAATGTTCTTTTCAAAAATAAAAGAAAATCTAAAAAAGACTAAGGAAAATTTAGATATAAAAATAAGTAATGTATTTGCAAATAATAAGGATATAGATAAAGTAATAGATGAACTAGAAGAGACACTTATATTATCAGATGTTGGTATCAATACAAGTGTAAAAATTTGTGATAATTTAAGACAAGAATTAAAAAAACAAGTTGATAAAAGTGAAAGTGCAATAAAAGAGTTGCTAAAAAAAGAAATGGAGAAAATATTATTATCTTCTAGCGAAGATAGTAATAGTTATTCTTCAGATGAAAAACAAGTTATTTTAATAGTAGGAGTAAATGGAGTTGGAAAAACTACTTCTATTGGAAAAATTGCAAATTTATATAAAAAACAAGGAAAAAAAGTTTTACTTGCTGCAGCTGATACTTTCAGAGCTGGAGCAGTAGAACAGCTTGAAATATGGGCAAAAAGGACAAACTGTGATATATGTTCTGGTAAAGAAGGACAAGATCCAGCTTCTGTTGTATTTGATGCTGCTACTAAATTTAAAAATGAAGACTATGATATTTTAATATGTGATACAGCTGGAAGACTTCATAACAAGACAAATTTAATGAATGAACTTGAAAAGATTAATAGGATAATAGATAAAAATTTAGAAGGTATAAAAAAGGAAGTTTTGATTGTACTTGATTCTACAACTGGTCAAAATGGTGCAATTCAAGTAAAAAGCTTTTATGAAAAAACAAGTTTAAATGGAATAATACTTACAAAACTTGATTCAACTGCAAAAGGCGGTGTGGTATTTAGTATTGTTTCAGAACTTAATTTGCCAATAAAATACATTGGTGTAGGTGAACAAATAGATGATATCGAGATATTTAATCCAAAAGAATTTGTAGAAGCTATTATATAAAGTATAAATACAAGATGAAAAATATGCATATATTTTAGTATTAGGAGTGATATCATGGAAAAGTATAATGAGTTAGAGAAGATATTGGATATAAATAGAATAAGATATAACGAACCTATGAAAAAGCATACAACTGTAAAAGTAGGTGGGCCTTGTGATTGCCTTGTTATGCCTGAGTCTATAGAAGAAATAAAAAACATAGTAAATTTTGCAAAAGAAAATGATATAAAATATTATGTTATTGGAAGTGGAAGTAATTTACTTGTTACAGATGAAAAAATACATGCACTAATAATTAAAATTGGAAATAAATTTGGTAAAGTTATAGTAAATGGAAATATAATAACTGCTTATTCAGGAGCAAGTATGCCTTATGTTTCTATGTGTGCTAAAAAAAATAATTTAACAGGTTTTGAATTTGCTTGTGGAATACCTGGCACTATTGGTGGTGGTATTAGAATGAACGCTGGAGCATACGGTTCAGAAATGTCTAATATAGTATATAATGTTACATATTTAGATGAAGATGGAAATATATGTACTATAAATAATAAAGAGTTAAACTTTTCATATAGAAATAGTTTCTTTACTGATAAACCAAATTTAGTTATATTATCCGCTGTATTTAAATTAGAAGAAGGAAATGCAGAAGATATAGCAAAATTAATGGAAGAAAATTCAAAGGCAAGAAAAGAAAAACAACCTTTAGACATGCCAAACTTTGGTAGCGTTTTTAGAAGACCAGAGGGCTATTTTGTTGGTAAGTTAGTAAGTGATTGTGGACTTAAAGGTTATACTATTGGAGGAGCACAAGTTTCAACAAAACATACTGGATTCATTGTAAATACTGGTAACGCTACTTGTGAAGATATAGTTAATTTAATACATTATATACAAAAAGAAGTAAAAGAGAAATTTGACGTAGATTTAAAATCTGAAGTCGTATTTATTGGAGGAGAAATTTAATGAAAACAATACTTGAATGGTTAAAACCAGGAGCAAGAGTAAAAAGATATATTTTAATGCAAATTGTGTCGGTTGCTGTACTTATATTTTGTATAGTAACATTAAGAGGAGTTTATGACTTAAATGAAAAAATGTTAATAGCATATATAATTTTAATAACTTTATCTATTTTTGGTATAATATTTTCTTTTGTACTTGCACAAAAAAATATATTATTTGTTTCTTTAAAGAATATATCTAAAAAAAATAAAAGTATAAGAGTTAGAAAATTGTTATATGCTGATCCAAAATTAAAGAAGGGACCTAAAATTGTTGTTATTGGTGGTGGTAGTGGATTACCAAACCTATTAAAAGGTTTAAAAGAATACACATCAAATATAACTGCTGTAGTAAATGTTTCAGAAGATGATACAACTATTACATCAGCACTTGGAAATACAGATTATTTAACACCAGGTGATATACGTAAATGTATAGCTGCACTTTCAACATCTGAGGCAGAACTTAACAAATTATTAACATATAGAGAAAATGATAGTGTACAATCAGTAGGAAACACAATGATTAATGGACTTACAGAAATTTGTGGAAGTTTTGCAAAGGGAATTGAAAAAATACCTGAAGTATTTAAAATGCAAGGTAATATATACCCAGTTACAACTGAAAATCTTGTACTTTGTGCTGGACTTGAAAATGGTGAAGTCGTTGTTGGAAAACAAAACATAATTGAAAGAGTAAGAGAGACAAAATCAGCTATAAAGCAAATATTCTTAAAAGAAGGTGGAATAAAACCACACCCAGAAGTAATTGATGCTATAAAATCAGCAAACGTAATCGTACTTGGACCAGGTGCGTTATATACATCTGTAGCTTCTAATCTTTTAATAGAAGATGTTTCAAAAGCTATTATTAAGTCAAGAGCTAAAAAAGTATTTATTGCAAATATAATGAACCAACCAGGTCAAACTGATGGTTATACTCTTGCAAAATATATCAATGAAATAGAAAGATATATTGGAAAACATGTTCTTGATTATGCTATTGCAAATAGTGGACCTGTAACAGAAGAAATGATTAAAGATTTTAATCAAGAAGGTTCTTTCCCGGTTAAAATAGATTTAGAGAATATATCTAATAGGGCTATTTGTGTAGTAAAAGAAGATTTAATATTAACAGCTAAAGATGCAATTATACATGATCCAGATAGACTTGCTGAAATAATAGTAAAAGTTTCAAAATCAAAGAATGTTGGAGATTTAAATATTGTAAAAATAAAGAAAAAACATATGAGAAAAGAAAAATCATTAAAAAATAAGAAAAATAACTCTAATACTATGGCAAAAAGTAATTCTAAAAAAACTACAAAGAAAATTTCAAATGCTTCTAGTAAAAAGAGCAAAGTAAAAGAAGATAGAGCCCATGCAAAAGCTCAAGCTACTATTGATAAATTAAAAAATGCTGTTAAGAAAGGGTCGTAATTTTAATGTTTAAATACAAAAGAGGAATAAATAATATTGAACAAGCTAAACAAGTTGAATATGTATTATCTAATAACAAGAATTCTTGTCTTAGTATGTCTGCCACACTTGATACAAGAAAACCATATAATGGTATGTATATAAAGGATGGAAAGATAATTGTCGAAAATCTTATGGAAGAAATTGAACTAAAAAATAAGTTATATAGAGTTGGACAAGTTATGACGTCAGTTCAAACCATTTCTTGTGATGAGTATATAACTAATATTGATTTAGAGAAAAATACTTTTAATTATGATTTTGGTGATATAAAATTTAGTAAAAGTTTTTGTTTTAGTAAAGACAGTGATTTATTATGTATAAGATATGATATCTTTAACAATACCACAAATAACGCTAAGTTTAGAATACTACCACTTATTACATATAGAGAATTATTTAAAATGAAAGATTCACAGAGCTTACGTTTTAATCAACGTAAAGTAAATAATGGTGTGTTAGTTAATTTAAGTATAGTAAATGAGGAAAATGTAGTTATTAAATCTGATAAGTCAAAATATACTAAAGAATCTAGAATTATTACAAATGTAAAACATGAATACATAACAAAACAATTAGAAAAAGAAATAACAACTGAAGATTTATTTGTACCAGGAAATTTTGAAATAGATGTAAAAAAAGAAAGTAATCAAATTTTTAATTTATATATATGTCAAAAGGATTTTAACATAGAAAATGTAGATGTAAATAAAATTTTTACAGAGTATGAAAATAGTAAAAATAGTATAAAAAGTGGGATTAGAGATGAGTATGTTGAATTAAAAGATTTAGCTGTACAAATTAGTAATTTTAACATGAATGATAAGTTAATAGATACATTACCATATGAGAAACATTATGAATTAAACTTTGATTATGAATTTAAAAATGGAGTAACAAAAGAAGATATTATTACTCTTACTAATATTGTTAAGTCTATTGAGGGACAATACTTAACTTTTGATAAAGTTAAAGATGCAAATAATGTATTAATAAAGATAAGAAGATATATAAGGCAAATAGAAGATATAAAAAATGAAAGTATTAATAAAGACTTTGTGTTGTTAAAGCTTTGGTATATTGAATCCGCAAATAGACTAATTCAAAAAGAAAGTAAATTTGCCAGTTTATATCTTGAATTTATACATGAAATCTTATATGATTTATTTATAAAAGAAGAAAAAGATAGATATTTAACAGATATACAGACTTGTGCTTTATCATATAATGCAATAAAAATATATGAAAATTTGCTAGAAGATAATGATGATGTGATCTATGAAATAGGTGAGTATATTAATAGCGTTATTTTAACTAAATTTTGGGATGAAGAAAAAAGGACTATGAAAGAAAATATTACAGATGTAGTTGCAAAACCAAATATTCATATGATATATACTCTTAGTCTTTCTTATCCTTGTATAGTAGGTGACATTCAAATAAAACTTTTAGATACCATTTTTAAAGAGTTATATACTCCATATGGATTAAGAAGTACACCTAGAAGTTCTAATGAACCTTGTTATATATACCCTAAATATATGGC
Source organism: uncultured Clostridia bacterium (assembly GCA_944388565.1). Classification (GTDB taxonomy): domain Bacteria; phylum Bacillota; class Clostridia; order TANB77; family CAG-465; genus CAG-465. Next base: position 845 of record CALXJG010000016.1, on the reverse strand, counting down.
ACATTTTATAAAGGCAAATTTAAGACAAAATGGAGTTACTCGAGCTTCACAAAAAATTGCTTTTAATTTGGTTAAAGAACTTTTTCAAGATATAAATAAATATATTAATGGTGCAATTAAGTATATATATTCTGAAAAAGGAGTTTTAGTTGATTCTAGAGGCTATGACCTTTATACAAACGCTGAAATTATACGCCTTTATGATATGTTAAGTTAAGGAGATATGAAATGATAGTTTTGGGAATAGATCCTGGATTTGGAAGAGTAGGATATGGAGTTATTGACTATACAAAAAACAAGTATAAAGTATTAGAATATGGTTGCATAACTACACCAGCAAATTCTAATTTTTCTAAGAGACTTAACAAAATTGAAAGTGATTTAAAGGAGATTTTATCAAGATATAAAATAGAGGCAGCTTCTATAGAAGATTTGTATTTTAATACAAATTCTAAAACAGCCATAAAGGTTGCTGAAGCAAGAGGGGTTATTTTAAATACGCTTGTAAATAGTAATATAGATATATACGAGTATACGCCATTACAAGCAAAACTTGCTATAGTAGGTTATGGTAGAGCTGAAAAAACACAAGTAAAAGACATGGTAAAGAAATTTTTGGGTCTTGAACAAATGCCAAAATTAGATGATACTACAGATGCTTTAGCAATTGCAATATGTCATACTCATAATCTAAGATTTAATAATTTTATAAAATAATAAAAAGGGAGCCTTTATTTTTGAGGTTCCCTTTATAAATAAGATTTTAAGTGACTGTATAATTTAGGTTGGGGTGTGTAAAAGAACTTCAACCTTTTTTGCATAAAAAAGTTGCAATCAATTCACAT
>CALXJG010000015.1 GCA_944388565.1 uncultured Clostridia bacterium | reverse complement strand
AAATAGATAAAGGAGAAATAAATATAAAATAATAAATAAAAATATGTCTAGAAAACGTATTCCCTAGACATATTTTTATTATTCAACAGTTACTGATTTTGCTAAGTTTTTAGGCTTATCAATATCACAGCCTCTTAGTTTTGCAGTTTCATATGCTATTAGTTGTAAAGCAGTTACAATAATAATTGCTTCATTAAAAAGACTTGTTGTAGGTAAAAATAAAGTGATATCTGCAAAATCCTTCGTATATGTATCTTTAAATTCTTCAGTAGTAATAAATATAGTAAATGCTCCTCTTGCTTTAGTTTCTTTTATATTACTAACAGTTTTTTCATATAATTCTTTATCCGTTGCTATGGCTATAACAGGTGTTCCTTCTTCAATTAAAGAAATAGTACCATGTTTTAATTCGCCAGCTGGATATGCTTCAGAATGTATATATGATATTTCTTTTAATTTTAAAGATCCTTCCATGCACATATTGTAATCATTTCCACGACCTATAAAGAAAATATCATTTCTGTTACTTAAACTCTTTGCAATATCTTTATATTCATTAGTTTTATCAATTACTGATTGTATAATTTTATCAATGTTATTATATTCATTTTCTAAAGTAAAATCATATTTAATATTTTTTTGTTTCATTGCATTAATCACAAGACAAGCAAATGTTGCAACTTGAGTTGTATATCCTTTAGTTGTTGCAACGGCAATTTCTGGTCCAGCATGAGTGTATATAGTTATATCAGCTTCTCTTGCTATTGTAGAACCAACAGCATTAACTATACCAAGCACAGTAGCTTTATTTTCTTTTGAAATTCTAAGAGCCGCTAAACTATCTGCAGTTTCACCTGATTGAGAAACTATAATAACTAAAGTAGAAGGAGTAAGCAATAATTTTTTATATCTATACTCAGAAGCAATTTCTACAGTAGTAGGAATATTAGCGTAATTTTCAAATAAATACTTACCAATAAGGCTTGCATGCATTGCACTACCACAAGCTACTATATGTATATTAGTATATTTTGAAAAGTCTACTTTGCTATAGTTTTCATCTTTATTTTCAAAAAATCTGCTATATACATTTTTAATTACACTTGGTTGTTCATTTATTTCTTTTAACATAAAATGCTCATAACCATTCTTTTTACATTCTGTTGCAGACCAAGTAGCTTCATTAATTTTCTTAGTTATAATTTCTAGGTTCTTATCGTATATTGTCACATTATCTTTCTCAATTTTTGCAAACTCCATATAGTTTAATAATATATATTTTTTTGTATAATCAAGAATAGCAGAAATATCAGAAGCTATAAAATTACCTTCATCACTAAGCCCAATTACAAGCGGACTATCTTTTCTAGTTGAATATATAACATCTGGAGTATCTTTAAAAATTATTCCAAATGCATATGAACCTCTAAAATCTAAACAAGCCTTTAAAATAGATTTTAATTTTCTTTCATCTTCATCTTTAAAATCTTTCATATTTTCATATACATAGTTTATATATGCACAAGCAACTTCTGTATCTGTTTGTGAATTAAAGTTAACTCCTTTTTGTATAAGATATGATTTTAATTCACTGTAATTTTCTATTATTCCATTATGTACTAAAGTTACATTACCTACCATATGAGGGTGGGCATTTATTTCGTTAGGTATACCATGAGTAGCCCATCTTGTATGTCCAATTCCAGTATTTGAATTTATATCTTTAGTTGAAAGTTCGTTTTCTAAATTAGAAAGTTTACCTTTCTTTTTATATAAATTAATTTTACCGTTTTCATTTATTGCGATTCCCGCAGAGTCATATCCTCTATATTCTAAGTTTTTTAGTCCATTTATTATAACGTCTTTAGCTTTTTTTGGACCATTATAACCGTATTATTCCACACATATTAAATCCTCCTATATTTATATTATTTTCAATGTACAAATTTTTATTTAGATTATATAGAATTTGTAGTAATAAAAGATTTTACTTTTTGCCTATATATAACGATACTAAATATACCGTGATAAGATCCGCTGATATTCGACACTTATCAACCTCGTCAATGCTATGCATCCATGCGCTCATTTATAATTTTTTAAGTTCACCTCCATAAAAAATATAAACTAGATATAGAATAATATAAAATTTGTAAAATGTCAAATTTTATACTGTATTATATGATAATATATTTTTAATTGATATCTAAAATATAATATAGAATAAATTACCAGTAAAATATTTAAAAAAATATATAAAAATACTTTGACATTAATATGTTTTATGATATAATTTTACATGTAATATTATATTTTTTAAAAAAATAAGGGGTAAAAAAATGAAATATGAAAATAAAGGTAGAAAAAGTAAAATATTTATTTGTTCTATTTTAGTTTTATCAATGATATTAAATATGTCTGGTTTTTCTTATGCAAAACGTTATGATAAGGAAAATTTTCCAATCTCTCAGACAAGAGATGACTTCCCAGATAGTTATAAACCGTATATCGATGCTTTAAAGGCAAAGCATCCTAATTGGATTTTTAAAGCAGTATATACTGGACTTGATTGGAATGAGGTAGTTACTCATGAATCTTATGAAGTAAGTGAATCTATTAGCTTAGTACCTGATTCTTATGGGCCGGAGTGGAAAAAAGATGGAAAGAACTATTATAAAGATGGAAACTTTGTAATAGCTTCTAAAGAGGCAGTAAAATATATGCTTGATCCAAGAAACCATTTAACTGAAGATGAAATTTTCCAATTTGAAACATTAAATTATAGTAGTACAGCACATACACAAGAAGCTATAGAAAAAGTTCTTTATGGTACTTCAATGTATCAAAGAAGTGAATATAAAAATGCTGGAAATATGATAAATATGGGAAAAACATATTCACAAATTATTCTTGAAAAGGCTCAAAAATATAATGTTAGTGCAACACATATTGCTTCAAGAATAAAGCAAGAAACAGGTGGAGATATTATATATAATCAATCAATTAATGGTTCATATCCTGGACTTGAGGGGTTATATAATTTCTTTAATATAGGTGCATCTTCAAATTCAAATGGACAAGGAGCAATTGAAAATGGATTAAGGTATGCTAAAACTATGGGTTGGACAACTCCTGAAGCATCAATTGATGGTGGTGTGGATGCCTTAAGAAATAATTGGATTAAGTGGGGACAAAATACTACTTATTTCCAAAAGTGGGATGTAAACAATGAAGGAAATGCTATTGCTCTTTATGCATATCAATATATGCAAAATATATTAGCACCAACCAGTGAATCTATAATGACAAAAAGAGCATATGAAAGAGCTGGTTTATTAAATGAAACATATGAATTTAAAATACCAGTATATGAAAATATGCCTGTACATGCTTCACCTTATCCTGGTAGTCCTGAAGTACCAGAAAGTGATTATGAAGAAGATAATACAAGAATTCAAGTTGATTCAGATATAGGACTTAATGTAAGAACAGGACCTGGAACAAATTATAGTATTATAACTGCACTTCCTAATGGAACACAAATGACAAGAATAGCAAAGAGTAAAAGTACACAATGGGATAAAGTAAGACTTGATAATGGTATGGAAGGTTATGTATTTAGAGATGGTACAAAAGATATAGAAACATATATAAAAGTTGAAAGTGTATCTTTAGATGTAGCAGAAAAAGTTATAAAAATAGATGAAACTTTAAAACTAAATGCTACTGTAAAACCAGATAATGCTAAAAATAAAGAAGTTGAGTGGTATTCAAGTGATAATAATATAGCAACTGTTGATGAGAATGGTCTTGTTACACCAAAATCTCTTGGTGAGGTAACAATAACTGTAAAAACAAAAGATCAAGGATTAACAGCAAATTGTAAATTAAAAATTGAAAACTATGTTGAAGTTACAGATGTAAAATTAAATATAAATGAAAAGAGAATGAAAAAAGGAGAAGAATTTAATCTTGAAGCAACAGTAGAACCACAAGATGCAAAATACAAAGATGTAGAATTTAGCTCAAGCGATGAAAATGTGGCAACTGTTGATAACACAGGTAAAGTTACTGCTAAAAATGGTGGTGAAGCTGTAATAACAGTAAGAACTAAAGATCAAGGTAAGACTGCAACTTGTAAAATAACAGTTGACTTTAATGTAGAAAGTATTACACTTCCAAAAAATAATTATCAAGTAATAAAAGGTGAGAGTATAGAAATTTTACCTACTGTTTTACCAGAAAATGCAACTAATAAAAAATATACTGTAAAGATAGACGATACAAATATTGCTGAATATAGTGATGGAAAAGTAATTGCAAAAAATAGTGGAACTACAAAAATAACATTTAAAACAGAAGATATGGAAAAAGAAGTATCAGCTACTATTAATGTAATAGATATAGAAAATAATGAAGTATTTATTGATAATAGTTTAAATTATGATAGTAATACAAATTATATATCAAAAGTAGAACCTGGTACAAAATTAAGTGATATTAAAGATAAATTTATTTCAAAATTAAATATCACTATAAAAGATAATAATGGAAATGAATTAAAAGATGATGATGTTATAGGAACTGGAACAAAAGTAATTGCAACAGATACTGATGGTAATATTATTCATGAATATAGTATAATTATATATGGAGATGTAGATGGAAATGGTGCAATTGATATAATAGATTTATTATCTGTTAAACAACATATTGAAAATATATATAATTTAGAAGGAATATTCTTTACTGCTGCAAATATAACAAGAACTGATAGTGAGATTGATATAATAGACTTGTTATCTGTTAAACAACATATCGAAGGTATAGAATATATAAGTCAAAATGGCTAAAAGGGGGAAATATGAGAAAACTAAGAATATGTAGTATGCTTGCAATATTTACATTTTTATTATTTACTGTTGGTTCGTTATATGCAGCAAGCACAAGTCTTTCAGGTACTACTACTGTTACAAATGGTGATAATGTAACAATTAATATTAATGGAAATTCAATTGCAGTTTGGGATATAAATGTAAGTTATGATGATTCAAAATTAGAACTTGTATCTGGTAAGACAAAATATGTAGGTGTAACAGATTCAGGTAAAAATGAAAATGTTACAATTGGTACATTAGTATTTAAATCTAAGTCTACTGGAACAGCAAATGTTAGTATTTCTGGTGAAGTAGCAGGAGAAGATAAAGTAAAGTTAGAAACTTCTAGAAGTATAGGAGTTACAATAAATGAAAAGGTAGTTACTCCTCCTGAAAATAATAATGATAATAACAATCAAAATAATGGTGGAAGTAATAACAACAATAATAGTAGTAATAGTAACAATAATACGACTACTGCTACAAAAAGTGGTAATGCGTATTTAAAATCATTACAAGTAAATTATGAAGGATTAACACCTAATTTTAATAGAAACAAAACTACATATACTTTAAGTGTAGGTGAAAATGTTGATAGTATTAAAGTTACAGCAAGAGCGGAACATTCAGGAGCAAGAGTATCTGTATCTGGAAATACTAACTTAAAAGATGGAGATAATAATGTATATATTACTGTTACTGCAGAAAACGGTACAAAGAAAACATATACAATTGTTGTAACTAAATCAGCAGATCCAGATAAGTCTAATTCATATCTTGAAAATTTAATTGTGGAGAATGCTAAACTATCACCAGAATTTTCAAAAGAAATTTTTGAATATGACTGTGGAACTGTAGGAATGGATGTAGAAAGTTTAAAAATATTAACTTTTCCTGAAATTGAAGAAGCTAAAGTTGAAATAACAGGAAATGATGAACTGGTTGTAGGAGAAAATAACATTGTAATAAAGGTTACATCTGTAGATGGAAGTACTACTAAAGAATACAAGATAAAAGTAGTAAAAGATGAAACAGTAGATGCTTTAAGTAATAGTGATGAAGATATAAAATTAGTTGATGAAGAAAATGGCCCTTCAAAACTTGATACTATTATAGAAGTAATAAAAAATAATGCTTTAGTAATTATAATGTATATATTTATAATCGTTGAATTTATACAAATTGTATATTTATATAGAAAACAAAACAAAAAAGAAAATAACTTTGATGGTGATAAAAATAAAAAGATAGACACTGAAAAAACTGTAAGAAGTAGAAGCGGTGCAATAAATACAGAATTACCTGTAGAACAAGATTTACCTGAAGAAATTGTTAATCATGAAGAAATAGATAATACATATGATGAACCTAAAGTTGAACTTAAATTAGACCTAAATAAATTAAATAACGAAAATTCAGAAGAAGACAATACAATCGAAGATGAAGAAGACGTTGAATCAAAATACGAAGAATATCTTAAAGATATAAATAATGAAGAAAATAAAATTGAGCTTAATTTGAATTTTGATGACGATAAAAAAGATAAAGAATAAATATAATTTAAGCAAATAGTAAAAAGTACCATATTTTAATATGGTACTTTTTACTATTTATTATCTTTTCTTTCATTTTCATCATTAGGTATTTTCCAACCTTGAATGTCAGATCTTCTTACTGCTCCCATGATATGTTCTTTTACTTTAGGAATATCTTTCTTTAAAGAAGTAATTAAATCTTTCATATATTCACGTTTTGTAAATCCATCCCTTGGACAACATTTTCCTGCGATAGGATAATTATTCTTTTTTGCTGTAATTCGTATGTCTTTTTCACTTACATATACAAATGGTCTAATTACTTTTACATCACTACGACTTAAATATGTAACTGGTGAAAAAGTATGAATTTTTCCATTTAAAAATATACTCATAAGTAATGTTTCGATTACATCATCACTATGGTGCGCAAGAGCAATTTTTGTACATCCATTTTCTATAGCTATGCTGTTTAGCATTCCTCTTCTCATATTAGCACATAATGAGCATGGATTTTTTTCCTTACGTATATCAAATACAACTTGAGCAATATTTGAATGGTATACAACATATTCAATTCCTAAATTTTTGCAAAGTTCTTCTAACTTATCTGTTTTAAAGGTATCACTACCAGGATGTATTGTTATTGCCATTATATCGAACTTCTTTGGATAGTATTTTCTTAAATAGTAAAGAGCATGAAGAAGCGTTAAGCTATCTTTTCCACCACTAAGTCCAATTGCAATCTTATCTCCTTCGTCAATCATATTGAAATCATCTATTGCTCTACGAGCTTGTCCCATTATTGTTTGCAACATAACAAATTTCCTTTCATATTCTAATTTAAACTCTATTTATTTTAACATAATTTTGATATATTTGCAATATACAAAATAGGTTATAATATTGTCTTAATAATTCATTGTAGATTAATATTGACAGATGTGTTATAATATGAATATAACAAATATCGCTATTTAATTTAATTAAAGAAAAGGAGCAAATAATTATGAAAACTTTTGAAACAACAAGACAAGAAATTAAAAATGTTAAAAATGTAAGTGATTTATTAGATTTTTTAGGGGAACTAACACCGGAAGAGGCAAATAAACTTTTATACTCCAGTGAAGATGAAGTAAGAGAGTATGCAATAAAATATGCTGATAGAAAGAGTAAAATAGACCGGTTGCTTGTGGAATATAACTCTAATATAGTAAAGGGTATATTAAATACTATAGGGGAATTAACACCAGAAGAGGCAAATAAACTTTTATACTCCAGAGAAGATGAAGTAAGAGAGTATGCAATAAAATATGCTAATAGAAAGAGTAAGATAGACAGGTTGTTTGTGGTGGAATATGACTTTGATATAGTAAAGGGTATATTAAATACTATTGGGGAACTAACAACGGAGGAGGCAAATAAACTTTTAAGAGCTAAACATACTTACGTAAGAAAATATGCAATAAAATATGCTGATAGAAAGAGTAAGATAGACAGGTTGTTTGTGGAAAATGATTCTGATATAGTAAAGAGTATATTAAGTTCTATAGATGAATTAACACCAGAGGAGGTAAATCAATTTCTAAGAGAATATGTAGATATGAAGACTGGAGTAGATTATATATTAAAAAAATATGATATAAGTGACATATTAAAACATATAGAGGAATTAACAACGAGGGAGGCAAATCAACTTATAAGAGCTTATAATGCTTACCTAATAAAAAAATATGCTATAAGATATGTAGATAGGAAGAGTAAACTAGACCTGCTATTAGTAGAATCTGTTTGTAGTATGATAACTGATATATTAAAATATATAGGAGAACTAACACCAGAGGAGGCAAATCAACTTCTAAAAGCTAATCATCACTACGTAAGAGAATATGCACTAAAATATGCAGATAGACAAAGTAAAATAAATCACCTGTTAATAGAAGATAATTATGACATAATAGATAGTATATTAAGGTCTTTAGATGAAACACCATATTATTTAACTTGTAAGCGTGAAGAATTAATAGCATATTTTGCAAAATATGCTGAAAGAGAAAGTAAAATAGAATGGCTATTAGGAGGACTACATGATTCTGATTCAGTAAATAGCATATTAAACTCTTTAGGGGAACTAACAGTAGAAGAGGCAAATAAACTTTTAAATTCTAAAAATCGGATGATAAAAATATATGCAATGCGTAATGTAAATTCTAAGGATTTGGCAGAGTTAAGAGAAATAATTGTTAAAGGATTGATAAAATGGTTGTAAGTTCAAATAATAAAAAGCATTAATCTAGTAAAGGAGACTACTTAATTGTGGTCTCTTTTGCGTTAATAATGTTATACAAAATTAATGAAAACAAACTATAAAATAGTGATATTAAATAATTGTTATTTATGTATAAGGAAGTAAAAATAGAAATTTAACAAAAAAAATATGGAGATAAAAGTACTATTGATAACTTAAATTTATAGATGCAAGATGGAGAAATCTTTGGATTTATATGGCATAATGGGGAGGTAAAACAACAATAAAGTGTATAGTTGGAATTTTAGAATTTGATAATGGAAATATATATATAAATGGAAATGGTATAAAATATGAACCATAAAAATGCAAAAAAGATATAGTGTATATACCTGATATATGTAAAAAAATATTTTAAATAAAAAATAAATAATATAGTTCTAATCTAATAAGAACATATTAAAAAAGTTTAAATCAAAATCAGAAAATCAAGCAAGAGGTAGATATTATTCTTGACAAGATATATACATAAATATATAATATGACTGTAATAAATATCGCTATTTAATTTAATTAAAGAAAAGGAGCAAATAATTATGAAAACTTTTGAAACAACAAGACAAGAAGCCAAAAATTTTAAAAATGTAAGTTATTTATTAGATTTTTTAGGGGAACTAACACCGGAAGAGGCAAATAAACTTTTATACTCCAGTGAAGATGAAGTAAGAGAGTATGCAATAAAATATGCAGATAGAAAGACTAAAATAGACCGGTTGCTTGTGGAATATAATTCTAATATAGTAAAGGGTATATTAAATACTATAGGGGAATTAACACCAGAAGAGGCAAATAAACTTTTAAAAGCTAATTATACTTACGTAAGAGAATATGCTGTAAAATATGCAGACAGAAAGAGTAAGATAGACCGGTTATTTGTGGAAAATGATTCTGATATAGTAAATAGTATATTAAGTTCTATAGGTGAACTAACAAAAAAAGAGGCAAATAAACTTTTAAAAGCTAATTATACTTACGTAAGAGAATATGCTGTAAAATATGCAGGTAGGAAGAATAAAATAGACCTACTATTAGTAGAATCTGTTTGCAGTATAATAACTGACATATTAAAATCTATAGGAGAACTAACACCAGAGGAAGCAAATAAACTTCTAAAGGCTAATCATACTTACGTAAGAGAATATGCAATAAAATATGCAGATAGACAAAGTAAAATAAATCATCTGCTAATAGAAGATAATCATGTCATAATAGATAGTATATTACGTTCTTTAGATGAAACTCCATATTATTTAATTTTGGGGCGTGAAGGATTCATAGCATATTTTGCAAAATATGCTGAAAGAGAAAGTAAAATAAAATGGCTATTAGTAGAACATGATTCTAGTGTAGTAGATAGCATATTAAAATCTTTAGGAAAATTAACACCAATGGAGGCATATCAACTTTTAAATTCTAAAAATTGGATGGCAATAATATATGCAATGCGTAATGTAAATTCTAAGGATTTAGCAAAGTTAAGAGAAATAATTATTAAAGAGTTGATAAACTAATTCTAAACTAGAATAATAGAGAGCATTAATCCAGTAAAAGAGACTACTTAATTGTGGTCTCTTTTGCGTTAATAATGTTATACAAAATTAATAAAAACAAACTATAAAATAGTGATATTAAATAATTTTTGATTTATATATTAAAAAAGTTTGACTAAATATTTAATTTTATTGCTTATTTAATAATGTTGTTGTATACTATATTTGTAATAATTGTTATTTATGTATAAGGAAGGATAGATGTAGATATGTTAAAAATAGAAAATTTAACAAAAAAATATGGAGATAAAAGTGCTATTGATAACTTAAATTTAGAGGTACAAGATGGAGAAATCTTTGGATTTATAGGGCATAATGGAGCAGGTAAAACAACAACAATAAAGTGTATGGTTGGAATTTTAGAATTTGATAATGGAAATATATATATAAATGGAAATAGTATAAAAGATGAACCATTAAAATGTAAAAAAGATATAGCATATATACCCGATAATCCAGATATATATGAAAATTTAACAGGTATTTCATATCTTAATTTTGTAGCAGATATATTTGAAATAGATAAAAAAACAAGGGAGGAGCGTATAAATAAATATGCTGAAGCTTTTGAAATAAAAAATGAGTTACAGGATTTAATTAGTTCATATTCTCATGGTATGAAACAAAAGTTAGTTATTATATCTGCATTAATACATACTCCTAAACTACTTATATTAGATGAACCTTTTGTTGGTCTTGATCCTAAAGCATCATTTACACTTAAGGAAATAATGAAAGAAATGACAAAGGAAGGAGCAGCTATTTTCTTTTCATCACATGTACTTGAAGTAGTTGAAAAATTATGTGATAAGATAGGTATTATAAAAGAAGGAAAATTAATTACATATGGAACTGTCGAAGAAGTAAAAGGTAATGAAAGCTTAGAAGAAGTATTTTTGGAGTTGATTAAAGATGAAAAGTAAATTATGGATTCTTTTTAAAAATATTACTGTTAATAATTACAAATTTAATAAAAAATTTAGTAGTTCAAATATACCAAAAACAATTTTTAATATTATTTTAGCATTATTAGTATCAGTTGTGGTAATTGCTTATTCAGCATTATATTCTTATCTTGCAACATCTTTTGCTAAAGAGTATAATCTTGAACAGTATATACCAATGTTATTTTACCTAGTAACACAGTTTTTTATATTTATGTTTTCAATATATAGAGTAAAATCAATGTTATTTGATTCGTCAGATAACGATATGCTATTTTCTATGCCGCTTAAACCACAAACTATACTTGCAAGTAGAATGCTTACACTTCTTAGTGTAAATTATGTCTTAACAATATTAATATATGCACCATCACTATTTATATATGGTATGGTATCACAAATAACGATAGCATATATACTTGGAGCGGTTATATCAGTAATATTTCTACCTTTTATACCAACCGTACTGTCATCAATTGTTGGATATATAATTGCATTTGTGTCATCAAAAGTAAATAGTAAAAAAATAATTGAAACAATAGTGACATTTATTATGTTTATACTTGTATTTGTTGGAGTTTCGCAAATACAAAGTTTTGGTACAATATTTATTAACAATGTTGAAACAATAGATATGGTGTTAAATAATATATTAATATTCCCAGGATTGTTATTTAAGGCAATGTATAATTCAAATATATTAGCACTAATAGCATATATAGTTTTAAATATAATATTATTTTTTGTATTTTGCCTTATACTTTCAAAAGGATATAAAAATATAATTAATAGATTAAAAGAAATTAAGAAAGTAAAGAAAAAAGGAGAAGTTAAATTTGAAAAAACAAATGATATAACTATAACTTTAATAAAAAAAGAATTTAGAAGATATATATCGATTCCTGTGTATGTTGTTAATACTTTTTTTGGAATGATACTTTTGATACTATTTGCAGGAAGTACGATATTTATTGATAAAACTACTATTATTAACGAATTATTTAATACTTCACAAGATGCACAAATGGGACTTACAATTTTCCCATTTATAATAATGGTAATTGCATTTACAATGTTAATGTCAAATACAGCGGGTTCTTCTATTTCTTTAGAGGGGAAAAATTTATGGATTTTAAAAACTTTACCAGTTGATATAAAAAAAGTGTTAAAAAGCAAAGTATTATTTAATATATTGGTAATATTACCAATATCTATAATTTCACTTGTTATAGTATTTTTTACATTTAATCTTACATTAACAGAATTATTAATTGGTATATTATTTGAAATATTAATTAGTATATTTGTAGGTGAGTTTGGTATTATAATTAATTTAAAATATCCAAAAATAAATTACATTAATGAAACACAGGTAGTAAAACAAAGCTTAAGTTCCTTTCTTTGTGTAATGCTACCAATGGTAGTTATAATGGTAATGCCTATTATATATTTTATCGCTTCATATACTATTAGTATAAATGTATTTGTAATGATAATATGTGGAATACTATTATTAATAAATGCTCTATTTTATTTATTAATTAATACTTGGGGAGTAAAAAAATTTAATAAGCTATAATTGTTGAAATTAAAAAAAATATGTGATACAATTTTATATATAATTAATAGGAGGTTATTATGAGTGGAAACAAAGGAAAAGTAAAAAAAGAAGGAAAAGCAAAGAAAAGAAGAGTTAATAGATTATTTACAAGGGATCAATTATTTGTAGTAATAATACTTATTGTAATTATTGCAGCTATAATTATCGGTTCTATTCTTTTGAATAAGAATAAAGAAGAAAATAATGAACAAAACAATAATACAAATCAAACAGAACAAGGACAAAATACAACTAACAATAACTCTAATTCTTTAATTGATATGAATAACAAAGAAAATGTAGAGATAAAAGATGGAGAAAAGATAAACAATTCTGCTAAGTTAAAGGAAGAAAAACAATATGCTGGTATGGTAATAAAAGATATTAATCTTTATACAAGAGCTGAAGGAATGACTGATTTTAATGCAACTGTAGAAAATACCAGTGGTAAAGACTTTACTAGTCAAAGAATTGTAATTAGATTCTTAAATAAGGATGGTAGTGAATATGCAACTTTAAATGCATATCTTGGAGATGTAAAAGCTGGGGCTACTACAAAAATAGATGCAAGTACTACAGCTGACGTTTCAAATGCATATGATTTTGAGATAATTGAAGCTAAATAGGATGTTTAAAAGCACTAAATCATATAGATGGTTTAGTGCTTTTAATGATAATTATAAAAGTATGATGTAGGGGAGATTAAAAATGAGACAAATTGAAATAACAGTAAGAGTTAAAGAACCACTAGATAAAGCTATAATAAAGTTAGAAAAATTAGGCTTTAAAAATATTAGAGAAAGTAATGTTGATGATGTATATATGACTCAATTAAAAGATAAATTAAATAAAGAAAATATACAATATATATTATCAAATTCTGTATTACTACGTTATTTAAATGTAAATGGAAAAGAGTTTAAAAAGATATCATATAAAAATAAGGTATATGATAATGGAAATGTTATATCTGAGAAAAAAGTTAATGTTGAGTGTAATAGTCTAGAAAGTGCAAAACAATTATTTGAATGCCTAAACTTTGAAGAATTGGTAGAAGTAAAATATAATGTTTTAGTTATGGAGAAAAATGGTATAGAATTAGCATTTCAATATGGAGATGATATAGGAGTTTTAATAGAATATGAAAATAAAAATGATTTTTCTAATAAAACAAATGAAGAAATTAGATTAGAAAAAGAAAATATGTATAACTATATAAAGGAATTAGGGATTGAAATAACAGAAGAAAAGGACGTAAAAAAAGCATGGGAATTAATTGAAAAAAGTTTATAGTTTAATATAATTATTATAAGGGGGAATTATGAAAAAGAAGGTATTAATAGTTGTATTAGTTGTTATTTTATTAATAGTATTGTTAGTTATAGGTAAGGTATTTATTGATAAAAAGATTTTGGAAGATGAACAGAATCAAGTTTTGGCATTAAAAAAAATATATAATGATTTTATGGAAGATTATGATGAATATAAAAATGTTTTAAAGTTAGATGAATCTATATTTAAAAATTTAATAACTAAACAGTATTTTAAAGAAGAAAATAAGAATATATTAAAAGGTATGGAAGGAATGGAAGAAAATCTGAAAAATGAAGCAATATTATCTTCTATATATAATGTATATAATAATGTATTAACAGTAAAATTAGAAATAAAAAGTAATGAAAGAATAGTACAAACTGTAACAAATGAATATAAATTATATATAAAAAATTGGAAAATAAACTATGATTACGGAATTAAAAATATTGTTACACATACTTATGCAAATTAATAAATTTATTATTTATAATTAAATTTTGGGGGGTATCCCCTTTTTTTATTGTTTTAAATTTTAAACGTTTTCTTGCAAAAAGAAACTAGATATAGTAAAATATAAACAATATAATCCTTTAAAAAGTGTAAGTGATATTTTAGTTACTTACACTACATGTGATGTTTTTGTTTTTATGGAGAGTTGTTGTTATGGAAAAAGAAAATGTACAAGTAAATTTATTTGGTGAAAAAATTGAAGATATAAAAGAAGTAGAAAAAGAAATAAAGAATTTAAGAAAACAAATAGAATATTATAATAAAAGGTATCATGAGGAAGATAATCCAGAAATATCTGACTATGCATATGATAAACTTACATATAGACTAAAAAAATTAGAAGAAGAGCATCCAGAATTAGTAGTTGCTAGTTCACCAACTCAAAAAATTGGTGGAAGAGGTAAAAATATATTTGCAAAGGTAGAACATGAAGTTCAAATGCAAAGTTTACAAGATGTATTTGAATATGAAGAAGTGGAAAATTTTGTTGATAAAGTTATTGAAGAATTTGGTAAAGGAACAAAGTTTTTAGTACAAACTAAAATTGATGGTCTATCTGTTTCTCTTGAATATAAAAATGGTGTATTAGTAAGAGGTTCTACTCGTGGAGATGGGTTTGTCGGAGAAGATGTTACACAAAATATAAAAATGATAAAAGATATACCACAAAAATTATTATCAAATGATGATGTTGAAATAAGAGGAGAGGTATATTTACCAAGACAAGAATTTGATAATATAAATAATGAATTATTAGAAAAAGGAAAGCCACTATTAGCAAACCCAAGAAATGCAGCTGCTGGAACTTTAAGACAACTTGATCCTGAGCTTGTAAAATCAAGAAATTTAAGCATATTTGTATTTGCTGTATTAAAAGGTCTTAATTTTGATAGTGATAAAAAAGAATTAGAATATTTAAAAAGCATAGGAGTAAAAGTTATTGAATATTCTATATTATGTGAAACTAAAGAAGAGGTAATAAAGGCAATTTCAAAAATTGGTGATATGAGAGAAAAGTTACCTTATGATATAGACGGTGCTGTTGTAAAAGTAGACAATTTAAATTATCGTAATGAAATGGGAAGTACAGTTAAAGTTCCAAAATGGGCTGTTGCATATAAATATCCACCAGAAAGAAAAGAAACAAGAATTCTTGATATTTCACTTCAAGTTGGAAGGACAGGACAAGTAACACCACTTGCAATATTAGAACCAGTTAGAGTAGCAGGTTCAGTAATATCCAAAACAACACTTCATAATTTTGATTATATAGAAGAAAAGGATATTAGAATTGGGGACTATGTTGTTATAGAAAAAGCCGGTGATGTAATTCCAGAAGTTGTTGAAGTTTTAAAAGAAAAAAGAACTGGTAATGAGGCAAAATATCAAAAACCATCTGTTTGTCCTATTTGTGGAGAAGAATTAGAAGATGCAGAAGATATTGTGGCATTAAGATGTACAAATAGTGAATGTCCAGCACTTACATATAGGAGTATCACTCACTTTGCATCACGTGATTGTATGGATATTTCTGGTATGGGCGAAAATATAGTTGAACAATTAATAGATGCATCACTATTAAAAGATGTTTCAGATATTTACTATCTTACATATGATGAAATATATAAATTAGAAAGATTTAAAGATAAGTCAGCATCTAATTTAATAAATGCTATTGAAAAAAGTAAGAGTAATACTTTAGATAAATTAATATTTGGACTTGGAATAAGGCATATAGGTAAAAAGGCTGCTAAAATACTTTCTCAAAATTACAAAGATATATATGAAATTATGAATGCAAGTGTTGAAGAAATAAACTCATTAAACGATTTTGGAATGATAATGGCTGAATCTATAGTTGAATTCTTTAATAAAGATAAGACTAAAGAGATAATAGAAAAACTTGACAAAGCAGGTGTTAATTTAAAAGGAAATGTTGCAAATAAAAAGTCTAATATATTAGAAGGAAAAACTATAGTGGTAACTGGTTCTTTTGAGGGATATACTAGAGAAAATATAGCAGAAATAATAGAAGAAAATTCTGGAAAGTTTTCGTCTTCTGTTACAAAAAAGACAAGTTTTGTAGTAGCTGGTGAAGATGCGGGTAGTAAATTAAAAAAAGCAAATGAACTTGGTATACAAGTTATATCGTTAAATGAACTTTTAAATATGGTAAAAGAATAAAAGGTGAATTTATGTATCCAATTATTAATAAAATATTAGAAAATGAAGATATAAAACAGATACAAAAAAATTTAGAATCAGATGAAATTACAAATGTATCTATTACAGGAGTTACAGATAGTACTAAAGCGCATATAATATATGCGCTTACTTGTCGTGGGAATAAATCATCTATTATTGTATGTAGTAATGTTATTCAAGCTAATAAAATAATGCAAGATTTAAAATTCTTTAGTAATTTAGAAATAATATATTTCCCTGCTAAGAATTTACAATATTATGAGATAGAAGCACAAAGTGCTGAAATACAAAATCAGAGGATGTATGCTATTGACAAAATACTTTCTAATGAAAAAAATATAGTAGTAACTACAATTGATGCATTACTTGTTAAAATGCAAAAGATGGATAGTTACAAAAAGAAAGATATAGTATTAAAACAAGAAAGTAAAGTAGATTTAACAAATTTTGTAAAAGAATTAGTAGAGCTTGGATATGAAAAAACAGAAAGTGTAGAAGGAAAAGGTCAATTTGCAGTACGTGGAGGAATTATTGATATATTTACTTTAAATAATGATTATCCATATAGAATTGAATTATTTGGTGATGAAATTGATAGTATAAGAACATTTGATACTATTACTCAAAGAAGTATAGAAAAAGTTGAAAGTGTGGAGATAACATTACTTAGTGAATTTAAAGTAAAGGAAGAAAAGAAAGAACAAGTTATAAAAAAATTAAACGAATTGATAGATAGAAAAGATATATCTTCTGAATTAAAGGAAAATATATTAGAAGATATAGAAAAAATAAAAGAAGATAATACTAAGAATATAATTGATAAATATTTTGAATTAATAGTTGATGAAAGTTCTAATATATTAGACTATGTTAAAGACTATAATGTATTTATAGATGAATTTGAAAAATGTAGTACAAAAGCCATTAATCTAAACTATGAAAATTACGAAACAATAAAAGTATTAGAAGAAAGAGGATATATATATTCTGATTTTGTTAACAAATATATTGAATTTAAAGAGATAGAGGAAAAACTTACAAAAATAAATTGTATATATTTAGATATGATGTTAACAGGAAAAAAGTATACTAAGTTGGTTTATGATTTTGGAGCAAGAGAAGCTTGCTTTTATAGAAATAGTATTGAAATATTATTACATGATATAAATAAAGCAAAAGAAAAAAATATTCTTTTAGTATTTCCATCAGAAAGTAGAATAAATCAAGTAAAAAATTATTTAATTGATAACAAAGTTAATGTAGAAATATTAGAAAATATATATGTAAAAGAAAAATATGAAACTGGTAAAGTATATATTACAAAAGGAATTTTATCAACTGGTTTTTCAAGTGATAAATTGGGAATTTTGCTAATAGCAGAGCAAGTTTTAGGTATTAATGTTATAAAGCATAGAAAGAAAAAAGAAATACAAAATGCAAAAGCCATAAATAGTTTTGAAGACTTAGAAATAGGAGATTATGTAGTACATGAAAATCATGGTATAGGTATATATAGAGGAATTGAAAGTATAGATGTAAGTAAAGTTATAAAAGACTATATAAAAATAGAGTATGCAAATAAAGGTATGCTTTATGTCCCTATAAATCAGCTTGATAATGTTAAAAAGTATATATGTGATGATGATGCAAAACCAAAAGTTAATTCTTTAAATTCAAAAGAGTGGGAAAAAACTAAGAAAAAAGTAAATGAACATGTAAAAGAAGTTGCAAAAGAACTAGTATTATTATATGCAAAACGTGAAAAATCTGAGGGATTTGCTTTTTCAAAAGATACACCTTGGCAAAAAGAATTCGAGGATTCTTTTGAATTTGAATTAACAGAGGATCAAAAACGTTCTGTAAAAGAAATAAAGGAAGAAATGGAATCAGGGCGCATAATGGATAGATTGTTATGTGGTGATGTTGGATATGGAAAAACAGAAGTTGCTCTAAGAGCTGCTTTTAAGGCAGTAGTAGATGGAAAACAAGTAGCATATTTAGTTCCTACAACTGTTTTATCTCTTCAACAATGGAGAACCTTTTCAAATAGAATGGGAAAATTTGGTGTAAGAGTAGAGATGCTAAATAGATTTAAAAGTAAGAAAGAACAAACACAAATTCTAAAGGATTTAATAGACGGAAAAATTGATGTTTTAGTGGGAACGCACAGGATATTATCAAAAGATGTATTCTTTAAAGATTTAGGTTTACTTATAATTGATGAAGAGCATAGGTTTGGTGTAAAAGCAAAAGAGGCTATAAAACAATTAAAAGAAAGTATAGATGTTTTATCAATGACTGCAACGCCAATTCCAAGGACATTACATATGTCTATGGTTGGGATAAGAACTATGTCAGCGCTTACCGAACCACCACTTGAAAGATTACCAGTACATACTTATGTATTAGAGTATGATGAAAATGTTATAAAAGAGGCAATAGAAAAAGAATTATTAAGAGATGGTCAGGTAATTTATTTAAACAACAGAATTGAAGGGATAGAAGATATAGTTGAAAGAATAAGAAAACTAGTTCCTAGTGCAAGGATAGGTTTAGCACATGGTAGAATGGATCCGGAGCAAATTGAAAATATTATGCTTTCATTCATAAATCATGATATAGATATAATTGTTTGTACAACAATATTTGAATCAGGAATAGATATCCCAAATGCTAATACACTTATAGTAGAAGATTCTGATAAACTTGGTCTTGCACAGTTATATCAAATAAGAGGAAGGGTTGGAAGATCAAATAGACTTGCATATGCGTATATAACTTATGAAAAGAATAAACAATTATCTGAAGTTTCTGAAAAGAGACTAAAAGCAATAAGAGATTTTACTGAATTTGGAAGTGGTTTTAAGATTGCCTTAAGAGACTTAGAGATAAGAGGAGCAGGAAACTTACTTGGTAAAGAACAACATGGACATATGGCAAGGGTAGGATATGAGATGTATTTATCTTTGCTTGAAAAAGCAATTAGAGAAGAAAAATTAGATATTGCAAATGATGAAGAAAATATAGATTTAGTAAAACAGGCACAAAAAGATGTAAAAATAGACTTAGCTGTATCTGCATATATTAGTGATAAATATATTAAAGATCCAATTCAAAAAATATCTATGTATCAAAAAATAGCTGACATAGAAAATAATGATGAAATACTGGATTTAATTGATGAACTATTAGATAGATATGGAGACATACCAAAGGAAACAGATAATTTATTAAAGATAGTAGAGATTAGAAATATGTGTAGAAAACTTGGAATAAATAAAGTAACAACAAAGGGAGATTTTGTACTATTTGAGCCACTTAATTTGAAATTAAGATTGACAAATAAAGTTTCTAATGATATACTAATAAACGTACAGTTAGAATTAAAAAAATTAGAAAGTAAGAAGGAAGAAATGGGGTAGAAAGATGGGAAAAAATAAAGAAGTAGAAGATAAAGACGTAAAAAAAGATGAAAAAATTGAAACTAAAAATGAAAAAGTAAAAGAATCAAAAAAAGAAGAGAAGATTGAGAATAAAAAAGAGGCAGTAAAAGAAGCAAAGAAAGAAAAAAAAGCTGAAATAAAAGAAGAAAAGAAATTAGATGTAAAGGAAGAAAAAGCACTTGTAAAAAAAGTAAAGAAAACTGCTAATAATGATACTAAAATTATAATGGGTATAGTTATAGGAGTAATATTAATAGCTTTTGCTATTTTTGGTTTTTATTTTTATAAAGTAAATATCGATTATGTTGTTTCATATGATGGTGGAACAGTAACAAAAGCTGATTATAAAGTATATTATGCAATGTTTGCACAAATGTTAACATATTATGGATATCCTGAATCTGAAATTCCAGATCAAATTGCACAAAAGGCTGCACTTGATGGAATATTATCTAAAGCTGCTAAAGAGGCTGGTGTAGAAATTTCACAAGAAGATAAAGATGAAATAGAGGCTGTATTTAGTAACGAAGAAAATTTAGATTCATTTAGATCACAAGGAATCGATATAGCTAGAGTTAAGAAATTATATTATAATGATTATTTAATAACAGCTTATATGGAAAAATTAGAAAACGAAGCAACTGATGAACAAATTCTTGAATATATTAAATCATATAGTGGTTCTGAAGACATAGATTTATATGAATACAATACACAACATATCTTATTTAAATTAACAGATTCTAATGGTGATGAACTTGATGATGCTGGTAAAGCTGAAGTAAAAGCAAAAGCTGAACAAGTATTACAAAGAGCAAAAAGTGGTGAAGATTTTGCAGCACTTGTAGAAGAATTTTCTGAAGATACAGGAACAAAAGAAGATGCTGGAAGATATGCATTCTGCGATAATGGTACTACAATGGAAGAATTTGTAAAGGCTGCTAAGACATTAAACGATGGTGAAATTTATAATGGATTAGTAGAAACATCAGCTGGATATCATATTATAAAATTAGAATCAAAAGTTGAAAATGGAAGATTAAAAAATTCATCTGAAAGAGAAGAATATGTAAATAAACTTATAAATGATTTAAGTGATAGTAAAAATATTCAAGTAGACGTAGATGGATTAAACGCATTAATAAAAGAAATAACTGGTGTTGACCCATCTGAACAAGAAGAGGAAGAAGATACAACTACAGATACTGATACAACTACAGAAGAGGGTACAGATACAAATACAGAGACAGACAATACTACTCAAGAATAATATAGGAGTTAAAAATGGAAATTATAACTAGTAAATCTAATGAGAAAGTAAAATTTATTAAATCTCTAAACGAAAAAAAGTTTAGACAAAAATATAATTGCTTTTATTTAGAAGGAGTTAAAGTTGTTGAAGAAGTTATAAATTCAGATAGAGCGATAGACATTTTGTTTATCGCTTATTCTGATGAAATCTTAAGTCTAGTAAATGGTGGAGAACGTTTGTTAAAGATAATAGAAGCAATCGAACCAAACGATTATATTAATGTATTAAACATATCAAAGGAAGTTTTTGAAACTTTAACAGATACAGTAAAGACACAAGGAGTACTTGTTGTATTAAAAGCAAAAGAATATGAAATAGAAAAAATCTTAAAAGAAGAAAATGATATATTATTACTAGACAAAGTACAAGATGCAGGAAATCTTGGAACAATTATTAGAACTGCAGATGCTTTTGATATAAGAACAATAATTTGTATCGAAGGTACTGTAGATGTTTATTCACCTAAAGTAGTACGCTCAACAATGGGATCAATATTAAGGCAAAAAGTTATATATATAAAAGAAGATCAAGTAGACTTATTAAAAAAGCATAATTACAAATTAATAGGTACTAGTTTAAAAGCAAATAAGAGATTAAAAAATATTGATTTATCTTTTAAAAAAGCATTTATATTTGGTAATGAAGCAAATGGAGTTAGCAAATTAGTAGAAGAAAAATGCGATGAACTAATAAAGATTGATATGAGTAGTTCAGCGGAATCTTTAAATGTTGCTATTTCAGTTGGAATTGTATTATATGAAAATTATATAAATAAGCATTAATTTATTTATGAATCTATTGATTTTTTTCTAAATTAAGGGTATTATATAGATAGTTAATGTATAGGAGGAATTTTTTATGGAAAATCAAAAAAAATCAAATACTAAACTAATAATACTTATTATCGCAATAGTTGTAATAGTTATTGCTATTGTAGCTATATTTGCTTTTAGTTTCTTTAATACTGTAAAACAAAGAGCAACTCTTTTTGATGAGATAAATACTATTAATGAAACTTCTAAAGTAGATATGACTATAAAAACAACTGGTGAATATGCTAAAGTAGAAAAAGCATTAAAAGAACATTTAAAAGAATATTATGATGCACTTGATAAGGCAACAGAAAGTTATCAAAATAGTGGACTAGATAATATGTTATCAGCAGATAATATAGCAGCAAATGGTCCAGAATTTACTGAACAAAAGGATAAATTAAATTCACTTATATCACTTGGAAATGAAGTTAAAGAGACTTTGAGTAGAGTATCTACTGAAGAATATGAAAAACAAAAAGCAACTGAGGCTGGATTAGAAGGCAAATATATGGATTTATATACTGAAATAGTATCTTTAGGAGAAAACGCTACAAAAAATATTGGTGTAATAGATGCAAATAATGCATATCTTGATAAGTTATTGCAAATACTTAATTTCTTAACAAGTAATAAAGATAATTGGAAAGTTAATGGAGAATATATTGAATTTTCTACAGATGAACTTGTAAATACATATAATACATTACTAAATGAAGCAAAAACTGCAGCTATGAAAATAACAGAAGCGACAAATAAATAATATGTAACTAATCGTCAGTTAATGGCGATTAGTTTTTCTTTTACTTCACATTCTTTTCATAATTTATACATAATTTTATATTAGAATTATGTTGGAGGGATTTAATGAAAAGAATAATTATAATAAGTATAATTTTAATTATATTAATATTTTTTGTATTTAGATTCTTTGTTTTAAATGATGAACTTAATGATGAGGTAATAGAAACTTCTAATTTAAAAGACTATAATATTGAAGATTATATAGATATAAGCTATTTTGCAGATATATCAAGTTATTATGTTTATGGTACTCACTTTAATATTGAAGGTACTTTAAATAATGTACATGATATATTTAATGAATGTGGTATACAAAGTATAAGCGATGTGTATTTTGAAATGTGTTTAAAAAATTTAACTGATGAGATTAAATATAATTTAGATTATGAAATAGATGAAGAAAATGGAAGCGTAAAGTTTAAATTATCTGAAAATATTAACGATGGAATATATTTAGATGATATTAGTACTGGTGAATATCTGTTATTATTAAAATTAAATTATAAAGTAAAAAATAGTGAGTTAAATAATGATGAGACATATTGTAGATATATTTCTTTTAATGTAAATGATAGCTATGATGATATAGAGTACTACACTATAACAAAGGACGATACTAATAATAAAATAGTAATAAAACAAGAAAGTAACAATAACAAGAATTTAATTAAATTTATTGTAAGTGAAGATAGCATTTCAGATGAAGAAATATATGATATAACTTTAGATGCTGGACATGGTGGTATAGATTCAGGAGCTGTAAAAGATGATTATTATGAATCGGATATAGTTTTAGAATATGTTAAACTTTTAAAGAGTGAGTTAGAAGAAATGGGACTTAAAGTAAAATTAACAAGAGATAGTGATGTATATGTAGCACCTTATGGTTTAGACGGCAGAGCTGTTATACCAAATTTAGTTAAGTCCAAATATTGTTTTTCACTACATTTAAATAGTAATGAAATAACATTATATAATGGTGGAGTTGAAGTATATTGTCCAAGTAATATTGATTATGGATTTGCAAGAACTTTAGTAAATAATATTTTAGAAAATACAAATATAGATACTTCAGTTAATTATTCAAATAAGGTTGAAGAGGGAATATATGTAAATAATTTTACAAGTGCACAAATTAAAGAGGCAGATGATTATGCAGAAGAAATGGGATATGAAAAATACACGATAACTACTGATACACCTTATTTATTCATGCTTCGTGAAACAGGAGGAATAGCAACTAATGCATATGTCGACGGAAGAAATACTGAGTATGATGAAAATCCATATCATAACTCTAATCAAGCTTGCGAGGCATATTTGTTAGAGTTAGGCTATATAAATGTTAGTTCTGATTTAAAAAATATATTAAATCAAAAAGAAGAATATGTAAAGGCAATAGCTAATTCTATACAATCACTAGTTAATAATGAAATAAATTAAAAGTATTAGAAAATATTTTGTATATGATATGAATTATTGACTATAACAAGCTTTTTTGATATAATTTACTCTGATAAGCGAGGGAAAAAAATGAAAGGGATAGAATTAAGAAATAAATTTTTAGAGTTTTTTAAATCAAAAAATCATACTATTATATCTGGTGCTCCATTAATACCAGAAAATGATCCTACAGTTTTGTTTACAACTGCTGGAATGCAACCACTAGTACCATACTTAAAAGGAGAAAAACATCCAGGTGGTACAAGACTTGCAGATTACCAAAAATGTGTAAGAACTAATGACATAGATGAAGTAGGAGATAATAGACATTTAACTTTTTTTGAAATGCTTGGAAACTGGTCTTTAGGTGATTATTTTAAACAAGATTCAATTAGATTTAGTTACGAGTTTTTAACTAAAGTACTTAATATTCCATCAGAAAAAATATCTGTTACTTGCTTTGGTGGAGATAGTGATGCACCAAGAGATAAAGAAGCAGCAAAAGTTTGGGAAGAATGTGGAATACCAAAAGAAAGAATATATTTTTTTGGAAAAGATGATAACTGGTGGGGACAAGAAGCAGGACCTTGTGGACCAGATACAGAAATTTTTTATGATACTGGTGCTAAACCTTGTTGTGAGTCTTGTAATCCATCTTGTGATTGTGGAAAATACATAGAAATATGGAATAATGTTTTTATGCAATACAACAAAAAAGACGATGGTACTTATGAACCACTTGCACAAAAAAATGTTGATACTGGAATGGGACTTGAAAGAATGTTATTTTTACTACAAAGTAAAAATAATGTATTTGAGACTGAATTATTTTCACCAATAATAGATAAGGTAAGAAGTCTTTCTTTAGAGCCAAATGATGAATCCTTAAGAATTATATCTGATCATATGAGATCTTCTTCACTTCTTATTTGCGATGGTGTATTACCAAGTAATGTAGGTCAAGGTTATATATTAAGAAGATTAATACGTAGAACAATACGTCATATGAGAAAGATTGGATTTGATGTTGATAGAATAACAGAAGTATGTGAAACTTTAGTTGATAGTTTATCTGATATGTATCCTGAATTAAATGCAAACAAAGATAATATAATAGAACAAGTTAAAAAAGAAAAGAATAGATTTATGAATACACTTATTAAAGGGGAAAAAGAATTTGGAAAAATACTAAATAAACTTAAAATTGAAAATAGTGATATGATTGATGGACATAGTTTATTTAGATTATATGACACTTTCGGATTTCCACCTGAAGTTACAGCAGAACTTGCAAAAGAAAACGGATTAAAAGTTGATATGGAAGGATACAAAAAATTATTTGAAGAGCATCAAAATAAATCACGTCAAGAAACAGCAGGTACTTTTAAAGGAGGTCTTGCAGATCATAGTGAAGTAACAGTTGCATATCATACAGTTGCACATTTATTATTAGAATCTTTACAAAGAATATTAGGTAATCATGTAGAGCAAAAGGGTTCAAATATAACTTCTGAGAGGGTTAGATTTGATTTCTCACATCCTGAAAAGGTATCAAGAGAGATTTTAGATAAAGTTGAAAATATGATAAATGAGCAAATTGATAGAGGACTTGTTGTTACATGTGAAGAAATGCCTCTTGATAAAGCAAGGGAATATGGTGCTAAAGGTGTATTTAATAGTAAATATGGTGAAATGGTAAAAGTATATACTATTGGTGATTTTTCAAAAGAAATATGTGGAGGACCACATGTTGATAATACATCTAAGTTAAAACATGTTAAAATTGTAAAAGAAGAATCAGCTGCTAGTGGAATAAGAAGAGTAAAGGTAGTATTTGTAGATTAGCTACAATATGGAGGTAATAGTTTGAAAATAAAATATAAAAAAATAAAACCGAAATAAGAAAAAAGGGCATAGTTCCCCCTTACCCCCAAAAA
>CALXJG010000014.1 GCA_944388565.1 uncultured Clostridia bacterium | reverse complement strand
AATTTTTAAAATGCTCATAAAAAGTGAGATGCAGATAACTTTTCTGTTATCCGCACCCCAACTATTGACAAAGAGTCAGAAGTTTCAATAAGAAACTTCTTTTTTCTATTTATTTTATATACTTATCTAAGCTTTCTGTTCTATATTCAAGTACTGGCATTTCTTCTGTTGGAACAAATCCAGGTCTTGCATTAATAACATCTGGAATTCTATTTACAACTGTAGCACAAGTAAGTTCAACTGTAGATGGCTTATTAATAACAACTGTTGTATCTGGCTCTCCGTATATTGTCCATTCATTTTTATCAAACTCATCTGGAGCATATACTTTACCTATACATTCAGACTCAATAACTATACCTTCTTTAGTTTCAGTAGTAACAACAGCTGACATACCTGTAGCATCTCCTGCTTTTACTGTCATTCCTAAAGTTGATGAATATAAATCCTCTTTATATGTTTGTGGCACTGTTTTTTGAGTTTGATGTGTTACAGTAAGACCAAGTCTTGCAGCAAGCCAACCATTTACATTCCACATGTATGATGGTAGATATTCACCTTTTTCTATAGTTTCTTTTCTTTCTTCATCTGTAACTTTATCAACTGAAGCAACTTCCTTATCAAATTGTTCTAAAGAAAGACCTGCACCATGTGCTCTTGCAAGTGCTATACCATAATCTTCAACATTATAACTTGAACTTCCTTGAATCTTAGTTATTTTATGTGTTGACCCTGCAAGTGTAGCTATTAAATTTCCCCAATATATATCTTGATAGCCTGCTCCTGTTAATGTACATCCTGATTCTCTTGCTAAAGTATCAAGTTTTTTTGTTAAAGTTGGATTAGAATTCATAGGGAAAAATGCTTCTTCACAAGTAGAAATAGCATTTATTCCTAATCTTGCACATACCTCAAAAGCATCGTATACGTCACTAAACAAACTCATAGTAGTTATAATACAAATATCTGGTTTTAATTCAGATAATACTTTTTCTGCCTCTTTGTTAGAAGTTATTTTTACTCCTTTTTCTTCTCCTCCCATTATTGTAGAAATATCTTTTCCAAACTTATTTTCATCAATGTCAAAAGCAGCTACTATTTCAGCTCCTTTTTCATATACATATCTCATTGTATATACAGACATCTTTCCACAACCATATTGTGCTACTCTAATTTTTCCATTCATAAAAAAACCTCCTAAATTATATATCTATTATATTATTTGAATAATAGATATTTTTATTCTTTATTAATAAAAATTTACATTCATAACTTACTAAATATATGGTTAAAAGGCACCGCCTCCTCCTCCACCTCCGGCCTCCGCCGCCAGAGCCACCGCCAGAATATCCTCCTGACAATGATGATGCAAATGAAGAGTTTATTGTATCAGAGTGCATAGATATATTAATCATAGGGTAATACATATATATATAATTATCATCATATCCATTTGCTACAAGTTCCTCTTTAAACTCTTTAGCAACTTTTTTAGCTATTCCAAATAAAGATGCAAATACTAAATATCTTTCCCAAAGAGTAATTTCAATAGGATATCTATCCTTTATTAAACTATACTCTTTTAAATATCTTTCTAAGCCTTTTAATTTGTTATATTCATCAATATATTCTTGCTTTAAAGCCTTATTTGCTGCAATAGTATTAATAAACAATATATAAAATATACTAATAAATAATGAAGGAATAAACTCAAGTAATTTATTGTTAAAGTCAAGTGGTGAAACAATAAAAATATTTACAAGTAGTAATACTGCCATTACAACTGAAAAAATTGCTACACCTTTTGTTGCTTTTTTAGTATAATCTTTATCAAATATATTATCTTTTATAATTTTATATTTCTTTACACATTCATTATAAAAAGTAGTAGATACACTATATTTTTTTCCTAATTCTTTAAATCTTTCGTTTAACTCTATAGTAGTATCTTTAAAATTTTCTATTTTTCTATATGATGTATTTTCCTTATTATATAGATAATTTAAAAGTCTAATTTCATAATCATTTAATTCTTCAAGATTTGCTTCTTTGTTTATTGAAATATTATAATCATATTCAATACTATTAAAAGCTGATTTTTTTAGCTTTTTCTTCGCATCCATAATTAAATATTTTTTATTACATAAATCTAGAATTGTAGCCATAAATAAATTTGCATTATTAGCCATTCCACCAAGCATACAATTATACGAACTCATACTCATATTATCTAGTGGTTCCATATAATAATCTGGCTTTTTTTGTTTTCCTCTTGAAGATAATTTATTAAATATTATTAAAATAATAATAAATGAGATTACTGCTACAGTAACTATTATTATATAACCATAATTATGTATATAATATCTTTGCTTATCAATTGTCATTTGATTTTCTATTTTTTCTAATTCTTCAAAATTATAATTATCATTTCTAATATTACTTGCATTTTTAATACTAGCTGCATCAAACACTAGTCTTGCATCTATAGATTTACCAGATGAAACATTTCTTGCACTAAAACTTATTTTTCCATTTTCTTTTACAACATCATTTATTTTCATATACCCATGAGGATATACTTTTACATTTTCTATATTTTGTGACTCATCTTCAAAAGATATATTTACTTCTACAAAACCTATACTTGTATCCCAATCTTTTCCTATAAAATTCCAATAAAATTCTCCTGCGTCATTATATAGTACAGTTGCACCAATAATATCATATTCGTACATTATATATTTTTTACTATCATTTTTTGCTGGACTATATAATTTTACCTGATTTGATGATCTATTTCCAGTTATTTGAGTAACAGAATAATATTTATCCATACCGTTAGATAAGCTAGCTTCATCTTCTAGTATACATTCATTAAGGTCATTAAAACCATTATTGGATACATACGCTTTTATATTTTCAATTTGTTTTGCTTGATATCTTAATGAAGTAGGTTCCATATTATCCTTTTGACCATTAAAGTTATAATTATACATTATATCTCTATATACACCGTTCATTTCAGAATTAAAACTGTACACTAACTTTTCAGTAACATGAACATCACCATTTTTCATTATCACTGCGTCAACTTGCATGCTATTTATACTATAATCAGAAGTTGCATTTACATTTTGAATAAATATGCAAAATATAAAACTAAGAGTAAAAGTAAAAAGAATCTTTATAATATTTTTATTTAACATATTTTCCATGATATTACTCTCCTCTAATTAATATTTTTACAGCTGTTATATCATCTTTGTTTTTAGTATCAATAGCTTCACGTATAATTACTCTAACCTTACATCCTGTTTTTAAAGAATCAATTGTTGTTTTTACACTTTTACCATATTCATCTTCTATATATATCTGTGTACTATCTGGTACTTTAACTACAACCTCTCCAATTAATTTACCAGAGTATTTAACAGAATCTAATCTTACTTTATTTAATGATTTACTAACAAAACTAACTTTTCCATCCATATAAATTTTAGGTTCAGATAAAAAAGCTTCCTCTTCTTTTTTTATATAAGAATGTAACATTAAAAACACTCCTACAAAAGTTGCAGTTATTACTAGACCCTTAACAAGTTTTGGCATAGATACGAATTTAAAAAGTAATTTAACTAATATGAATAAAGCAAGAATAATCACTACCATTAATATAACTTCTATACTAACATAATCTGAAATTTGCATTTTTTCCTCCTTGTTAATTATCTCTTTTTATAACTTTTATAGCTGTAATTGTATTATTTACGTTTTCGCTTTCCTTACATAATATTTGAACTAAATCATTTGCTTTTATATCACCTAAAGGAATTTTTTCTTCTTTTGCTCCCTCTCCTAATTCAACAACAACTGTTGAATTACTAAGCTTAGCAGTTATAACACCTTTTGTATTATCCTCTAATGAAGATCTAGTTACATACAACCTGATTGTTTTTGCACCTTCATTTACCTGTTGTACTCTTCCATATACGTAATATTTAGTTTGATTTGAAAATATATATTGATTTTCATTCATATACGACATAACAACAAAAATTCCTGTTAATAATGTACTGACAGCTAAAGCTAAAAAGAAAGCTTTAAAATTAGAATGTAATTTTTTAAACATTCCTTTAAATAGAAAAAACAATGCGATAAGTATTAATAAAAAAATTACTACTATTTTTATTATATTTTCATTTGTTAAAAACTCTTCCATATTCCACCTCAATTAACATCTTTCATACTTAAACTTACTTTTCCCTTTTCTAAATCAATTCCTATTACTTTTACCTTTACTATATCTCCAACCGATACTTCTTCCATTGGATTTCTAACATATTTATCACTTAAATTAGAAATATGTACAAGACCGTCATTTTTTATTCCAATATCAACAAAAGCACCGAAGTCTATAACATTTCTAACAGTACCAGTAAGAACCATACCAATTTCTAAATCTTCTATTTTTAAGACGTCACTCTTTAATATAGGTTTTGGCATTTCATCTCTTGGATCTCTACCAGGCTTCTTTAATTCAGATATAATATCAATTATTGTAGGTAGACCAACATCTAATTTTTCAGCTATTTTTTCTACATCAATATTTTCTAATTTTACTTTTAAATTATCTAAGTCTTCCTTTGTAATTTCATTTACATTATATCCTAAACTTTCTAATAACTTTTCTGTAATATCATAAGATTCTGGATGAACCATAGTATTATCTAAAATATTATTAGATTCTGGTACTTTAAGAAATCCAGCACATTGTACAAATGCAGCTTTTCCTAACTTTGGAACTTTTAAAAGTTCCTTCCTTGAAGTGAATTTACCATTTTCTTCTCTATATTTTACTATATTCTCAGATAATTTAAGATTAACACCTGAAACATATGAAAGCAATGATGGTGTTGCAGTATTTAAATCAACTCCAACTTTATTAACGGCATCTTCTACAACACCGGTTAGACTTTCATCTAATCTTTTTTGATTTACATCATGCTGATATTGCCCTACTCCAATACTCTTAGGATCTATTTTTACAAGTTCTGCCATTGGATCTTGTAATCTTCTTGCAATTGAAATTGCTCCTCTTATTGAAACATTTATATCTGGATACTCTTTTGTAGCAAGCTTAGATGCTGAATATACTGATGCACCTGCCTCACTAACAATTGTATAATATACTTTTCTTTTTGCTTTTTTTATAACATCTGCTACAAATTTCTCAGATTCACGTGAAGCTGTTCCATTTCCTATTGCTATCATATCAACATTATGTTTTTCTATTAATTCTAGTAAAGTTTTTGTAGCTCCTGTAATATCATTTTGCGGCATTGTGGGATATATAGTAGTATAATCAAGTAATTTACCTGTAACATCAATAATTGCTATTTTACATCCAGTTCTATATGCTGGATCAAACCCCATAATTACCATATCTTTTAGTGGAGCTGCCATTAACAAATTCTTAACATTAACACCAAATACTTTAATCGCCTGTTCCGATGCTTCTTCAAATTTCTCAGAACGTATTTCTCTTTCAATTGAAGGCTTTATTAATCTTTTATATGCTTCTTTTATAGTTTCTTTTAATATATCAGTAAAAATACTTTCTTTTTTTATGATTTGTTTTTCTAAATATTCAAATATTTCTTCTTCATTTACTTCTAATTTTACCTTTAAAAATCCTTCTTTTTCACCACGATTAATTGCAAGTGTTCTATGTGATGGCATTTTATTTATATTCTCACTAAAATTATAATACATATCATATGTGGATTTTTCATCTTCATTTGCTGCTAAAGAAAATAATTTTCCTGTAACATATGAAATTTTTCTTATCATTTTTCTATATTCCGAATTATCTGATATATCTTCTGCAATTATATCACAAGCTCCATCAATGGCATCTTTAAAATTTAATACACCTTTTTCTATGTTTATATATTCACTTGCAATTTTTTCAATATTCTCATCTTTTATATTTTGCTTTAATATAATTTTTGCTAAAGGTTCTAACCCTTTCTCTTTTGCTTGAGTTGCTCTAGTTCTTTTTTTAGGTTTAAATGGTCTATAAATATCCTCCAACTCTGTTAATATAGTTGAGTTATTAATTTTTAATTCTAAATCTTTAGTCAACTTTCCTTGTTCATCTATTAAACGTATTATTTCTTCTTTTCTATTTTCTAAATTCCTTAAATATTTTAATCTATCATCAAGATTTCTTAATTTTTCATCATCAAGGTTACCAGTTACTTCTTTTCTATACCTAGCAATAAATGGTATAGTATTTCCATTATCTATTAATTCTACTGCATTTTTTACTTGATTTTTCTTTAATCCAAGCTCTAATGCTAATTGCTCTATTATATTTTCCATATTTACCTCTTAATATATAACTTCATTTAAATTATATATTAAATTTAATAAATTAGCAAGAAATAAATATAGAAAATATAACAATTATATAAATTTATTAACAAAAAAATAACGACTTTTTTAAGTCGCTATTTTTACTTAATAACTTAGTAATTGTCGTTCTCCAAACTTCTCATAATATCTTCTTCTCTTTAACTTAGTTAATGTAATTATTTCTATTCTAAAATTCTATCGATTCTCTTTTTTCCAATTATCATAAAGTTTTTGATACTTATTCTTATTTTTAATATCTCCTACATTATCATAGAATTTTACCAATCTATCATAACCAAAATCTGTAATTAATATATGTTTATTTTCTTCTGCTAAATCTATTACTTCAGCTAATTTATTGATATCTGGTTTGTCATACATATACCAATTTTGCATACATATATATGCTTCATCTTCATCCGGATTATTTTTTATACACTCTAGTATTAATTTTCTAGCTTTATTTTCATTTCCAATCTTAAAATAACAATCAGCCAATTCTATTTTATTTTTTATTTCTGAATTGTTATCTAATTTTAAATTTTCTTGAATTTGATTAATAACATCAATTTCTCTTTTTATAATATTTCTATCAATATTTCCATAAAATTGCAATATTGCCAGATATTCTTCTATCATCATACTTGCAGTGTTTTCTACTTTAAAATATTTATTATCTATTATTTCAATACTTTTAACCCCATCTTGTTTTGCAATTTCTATGATTAAATTTAAAATCTCTTTATAATACTCAATTAATTGTCTGTCATAATTATTTAAATCCTGTTTCTTACCAAAACCAAAATAAGAAGTTGTTTTCATAACAATATTCTCTATTTTTCTATTAAGTTCCATTACTTTTTCTTCTATATTATTTTTCATAACACTGCCTACTTTCATATTTTGTTTAATTCTCCCAACAATAATCTTCTATTAGCATATTTAATTTTATATTCTTCTACCATTTTTTTTACAAGTTCTTCACCATTTTTTAACATCTTCATATGTTGTAATATTTCTCTTACATATTCATAATTTCTCTTTCCAGTAAATTTAACCTTTTCATTTGCTATTTTTTGGTATTCTTCTAATAGTTGTTTTTCAAAGTCTTTTTTTAAATACTTTTCATATTTGATTACTATTTCAAATAATGCTGTGTCCATAACAGAATGGTACAATTTTTTATAATATTGTTCTTCAACATATATTTGTCTTAAATCATCTATATGATAGTTTTTTTCATCATTCTCCAGAGTTTTTATAATATTATCTCTAATACTTTTCCATTGTTCTTCTGTATATAATTCTTTTAGTTTTTTATAATATTTAAAATCACCTCTGCTATATTTAAATAATGCTTCTTCTACTAAATTTTTATATTTTTCTTTCTGATTTTGAGCTTTAAATATCGATAATAATTCTTCTATATAGTCTATTACTCTTCCATGATAACCTTGTTTTAGTGAAATTTCCATTCCTTCTTGTAATAATTTCTCTACATTATCTATATTCCCTTTTTCCATTTCTATATCAATTAACATTCTTCTAATAGAAACATAATAAATATTTTCTTTTATTGTTTTTATTGCTTCTTTATCCATATTTAATTGATACAATAATGCTATTTTAGTTTTTATTAATTCTTCCATTTTATAGTCTGAATAATAATATTTTTCTTGTTGTTTTAATTTCTGTATCTTTTCGTCTATTACTTTTAATTTTTCATTTACAAATTTATCTTCTGTAAAATATTCATCTAATAACCTTTCAACCTCATAAGAGTAATCGCCTAATGTATCTTTCTTTATTACTTCAAGCATCCAATTGAAAATTTCAATTATAATGTTATTGTTTTTGCACTTTTCTAGTATTTCTTCTATAACTTCTATACATTCACTTTCTACATAGCTTGTCGTACCATCCGAGTCATCTATCGGTAAATCTGGAAGTTCTTCTAATATTAAACTTGCTATCCAAAAAGGAGTTTGATATTCATTATGTTTTATTAGATTGTTCGCTTCTTGCATATAATCATATATTACATTTGAAAATTTATAAGTCTCATCATATTCGATAAAACCTCTTCTACCTATTACCTGATAAATACTTTGAGCTATTCTTTTTTCATATACTTTTTTTGATGTCTTCTTAAAGTATTGTATAAAATACTTTCTAAATTCATTTTGAAAATCAAAATTTTCGTATATTTTTTCTAACACAAATTCTTTAATTTCTTTTTCTGATATTTTATCTAATATTCTATCATAATTCTCTGTATTTTTTATTGTTTTCTTAATTTTTTTATCATTTTTTAGATAATATAGAAGTGCCACCATATGCTTGCAATTATTTTCTTCTGCATAAGGGCAATTACAACGCATGTCTTCTATGTCACCTTTATCATCAATTTTTATTTGTACTTCATATATTTCTGTACCATATACTAATCCTTCATAACAGTTACCATTTTTTGTAACATCATGCACAGAATCTTCTAAATAATAATTGTACCCTCTTTTTAAAATCTTTTCATCAAATAAATCTTCAAAATCAATCTTCATATACTACTCCTATTTTACTTTAATATTATCCAATTTTTGTTTTTACTTATCTATCTGGTATGCTCTTCTAGTCAATTAATCTTATTTGAACTTGTGCAATTTTTACATAAGTTCATTTTTAATATTGTTTTTATTAAATCATTTCAACATTATTTATTACTTTACATTATTAATTTTCACTACTTTCTATTAATTTATCAAAATCAGATTTGTATAATTTATCTTGTACAACTCTGTACTTTTCAAATTCTGTTAAAGCTTTTTCTTTTGCAATTTCATGAGATATTTTACCTGCATCTTTTAATACATCTCTATCATCTGATAATAAATATTTATCTATTCTGTTTGCCCAGTCTTCCATAGTCATTGGAATATTTCTTTTTGCTCTTGCTTCTGCTAAATCTAAGAAAGCTGAAACAATAAGTTCTAATTGTTCTAGTTCTTCTTTCTTTAAATAATTTTTAGCAATAACTACATCTGTTTCTAATATTTTACCATTTGGAGAATTTTTCCAATTAGTTAAATTCATATGTTCTTTTGTATGGTCTGCTCTATTATAAATTATCTCTGCTGCTGTTTGATGAGTTACTGCATAGTGCATCTTATTTTGAACTTTTTTAAAAAATTTGATTGTTGTAGGAGATTTACTATCATAATCGATAGATGTTGCATATATATCTGTTATTTTTTGGTAAAATCTTCTTTCTGATAATCTTATTTCTCTAATTTCTGCAAGTAATGATTCGAAATAATCTTCATCAAAAAATGTTCCATTTTCCATTCTTTTTTTATCTATAATATATCCTTTTTTTGAAAACTCTTTTAATACATTTGTTGCCCATCTTCTAAATTGAATTGCTCTATCTGTATTTACTCTATATCCAACAGAGATTACTGCATCTAAATTATAGTAATTTGTTTTATATTTTTTTCCATCTGAAGCAGTTGTCAAATAATTTTTGACAACTGAATTTTGTTCCAATTCTAGCTCTTTAAAGATATTACTCAAATGATAACTTATATCTTGTTTTGATGTATTATACAATTCTCCTAACGCCTTTTGAGTAAGCCATAAATCTCCATCTTCAAAACGCACTTCAATTCCATGTTCTTTTTTCTGTTGTTCAAATATTAAAAATTCTGCTGAACTACTTCTTATATATAAATCTTTGTTGCTCATTTTAAAATTCACCTCTATTTATTTGCTATATATTATCAAACTTTTGTTCTCCTGTCAACTAGTTTACATCTAATTATTAGAAATTTTTAACAAATTAAAATAAGCACTAACTTTCAAACTGGCTAATACTTAAAATTCACATCTAAAAAAACAAATTTAATCTATCTTCTATTACAAATTTTTATATGTTCAAACTATGTATAAAGTCATGTGACTACATCTACAAAGTTGAACCATTCGTATTAAGTTTCTTTCATTTTTTCTTGCTTTATTTCTAAATTTTCATTTTGCAACTCTTGTAATTTATTTTTTCTTTTTTAATAATCTTCCTTGTTTTTTATATAGCTTTTATAGTTTTGTATTACATTCATTTCTGCAAAAATTGATCTTTTCTATAACACAAAAAAATAACGACTTTTTAAAGTCGCTATTTTTTTATAATTGAATCGGAATAAATAGTTTATGCTTTATTAAAAAATTTGATATATCCTCATATGATGAAATCTTGTCCCATTCATTATTTGCTACAGCGCAGGCTGCACTAAATTTCCCTTCATTTAAGTAGAATATAAGTGTTCTTACAGATTCAACACCTCTTCCTTCGTTTTTAGTACATTCCATTGCAGACAATTCACATGCAATAGACTTCATCTCTTCGTTTGGCAAAAAACATTCCTCCTAAAATAAATTATTATATTTAATATTCTTAGGTTCACGTTTTTATTATATCATATTTTATGTAAACAGTCAAGTGTGCTATAATCTTTTAAAGCCTAAAATATAATATAAAAAACCCAAGTACATTTATACCTGGGTCACTAAAACTTTTCTTTAGACTACAACATCCGGAAATCTGTACATGCAGCCTCTGCATACCTCTCCAATGCTTATGAGGCCACAAGAAGTCTGCTGACCAAGCCTTAGCAAAGCCTCAGTAAAAGAGATTCTATGATTAAAGGAAGCAACTTCAACTCCCCTAACCAATTTTTCTACATTCTTTTCATCCTCGAGGAAATACTCGAGGTCCACGTTTTGAACTCCATCCATAATGTCTCTTACTTGGTTTACTGCCATTGCTTTCTCACTTGCTGACATATTCATTTCCTCACTTTAATAATTTTTTTACTTATACAAGGGTATTAACTTTGTATATTAAATGTACCTCCTAATTATAGATTTTACTTTTTTATTTACCCTAGACTTTAATTATAGCACAATACTATCTTTTTGTCAAATTATGTAACCTTTTTTGACAAAACTTTCACTTTTTCGACAAATTTTGATAACAATATGTTAATTATCTGTTAAATGTTTTTTTCCATACACCATGTATATTACATGAAACATATACATCTACTACATTTGCATTATCTATTTTAAAAGAATACTCTGGTTTATCTAATGATGTTAATGTTTTTTTAGATATAATACCATTATCAGTTACAATATATATTGCATCAATTAAATGCTCATTTGTCATTGGATGAGCTACTTCACCAACTTTTACATTTAAATACTTATCATCAAAACTTGCAACTGGCATATGTTTTTCTATAGCAGCATCTACTGTATTTGGTACCATCATTATCATATCAGTATTACAACAGTCATCTAAATCTGTTACTATGTCAACTTTTACACTTCCACATGTTTCACATTTATAAAATTCTAAATTTTCCATAAAACTACCTCCAATAAAAAGCAGAGGTATCTCCCCTGCTTTATTAACTTAAAATTAATAATTTTGTGCTCTTAATTCAAAATATGCTTTTGGATGTGAGCATACAGGACAAATTTCAGGTGCAGAATCAGCTATATGAATATGTCCGCAATTTCTACATTTCCACATTTTAACTTCTCCGCAAGAGAATACTTTTCCTTCTTCAATATTTTCAATTAATTTTTTATATCTTTCTTCATGTTCTTTTTCAATTTTTCCAACAGCTTCAAATAAATATGCTAAACGATCAAAACCTTCTTCTTTTGCCTCTTTAGCAAAAGTTGCATACATATCAGTCCATTCATAATTTTCACCAGCTGCAGCATCTTTTAAGTTTTCAAGTGTAGATGGTATTTCTCCATCATGTAATGCTTTAAACCATAATTTTGCATGCTCTTTTTCATTTCCAGCAGTTTCTTCAAATATAGCAGCTATTTGTTCGTATCCTTCCTTTTTAGCTTTTGAAGCATAATATGTGTACTTATTTCTTGCTTGTGATTCACCTGCAAAAGCAGCAAGTAAATTTGCCTCTGTTTTTGAACCTTTTAATTCCATTTTAAAATCCCCTTTCACAATCTGGACATATAATATTAAATATTATATCATGTGATAAAACATTACAATTTAATTTTTTTGCAACTACTTTATCAACATTATTAAAGTAATCTAAAGAAACATCAAATACTCTATCACATCTAGTACATATAGCATGATAATGTTTAGATGTATAACCATCAAATCTATCTTTACCATTTGCCATTTTTATTCTTAATAATTTACCTTCTTTTGATAATTTATCAAGATTTCTATATACAGTACCTAAGCTGATATTAGAGTTTTTTTCTCTTACTTTATTATAGACAGTTTCAGCAGTTGGATGAGTTTTTACTGATTTAACGTATTCAAGTACCTGTTCTCGCTGTCTAGAATAATTCATATTATATCTCCTTTCAAAATAGTAATTATTACTATTTTCAATTACATTCTATCTCATATAATACAAAAAGTCAAGTCTTTTTTATATCTTTTCTGATTATTCTAGATATCCATATTTTTTCATTTGATTTATAACTAATTCTTGCCTTTTTTTAGCAAGATCTGGATTAGTTGAAAGTGCAAATGCACTTGGAGCATTTGGTAAACCTGCAAGTGTTGTAATTTCATCAAAATTTAATTTATCAACTGTTTTTGAATAATAACCTCTTGAAGCTTCACCAAGACCATAATATCCATCACCAAAATATATAACATTTATGTAATAAGATAATATTTCATCTTTACTATACTTTTCCTCTAAATCCATAGCCACAAAAACTTCTGCTACTTTTCTTGTAAACTTTTTTTCAAAAGAAAAATACATATTTTTTGCAAGTTGCTGTGAAATAGTACTTCCACCTTCAACTAATTCCATAGCTTTTATGTTATTAACGATTGCCCTACCAATAGATCTAATATCTATTGCTCCATGGTTATAAAAACGATTGTCCTCTACCGCAACTATCGCATCTTTAAAAGTTTGTGGTATTTCATCTTTACTAACAAAATATTTCTTTTCTTCTATTTCACTAATTGCTTCTTCTATACTTTTATTATTTATTGCTTCTTTATACAAATTATATCCATCATAAACTACATAAGCACATATAGCAATTGCAACAATAATAAATATTATTATTATACTCTTTATAAATTTAAAAAAACTTTTCATCTTCATCCCTTCTCTAAAGTATTATACACTATAATATAACTTATAACAAGGACAAAAGATAACAAGTTTTATAAATAGAAAAAGAGCTACTTTCGTAACCCTTTTCTATTATTCAGAAACTTGGTCATGATCAACTCTACTAAAGAATGTGAATGCCCAAATTCCGGCGATACCAACTATTGTAAATAGTATTCTACTTATAGCAGATGTTGTTCCACCAAATAAAGTACCTATTAAATCTATTCCAAATAGTCCTATACATCCCCAGTTTATTGCACCAATTATTACAAGTGCTAATATAATACTATTTAAAGCCTTCATATAATACCTCCTAAACAAAATTAATTTGTCTATCAATATTCTGTGCAATTTTTTTATTATTATACCAAAAATAAAAATAAACGTGAGTACAAAGAAAAATTACTCACGTTTCATTAGTTTAAAACAACTAATATATTGTACATTATATATAATTTCTAACCCTAATTACGACTAAATGAAAAATAAATAATGTACATTAATATTATTAGTATATTTTTTTATATTATACATTTTTTTTAATTTTTTTTATTTTTTATTCTTCAACATTTATATCACTTTTAAAACGTACTATATAATCTACCATAGACCAAATAGTCGCTATAACTGCTACTGATATTGAAACAGTCATTCCTATGTTTGCCATAAGCACCCAAACATTCATAGCCATAGCACCAGAAATGAATTCTCCAAACATATTAGTAGAACCAAGTGCAACACCAAGTATTCCAAAAATTACACCAACTAATTGGAAAATTGTTTTTATTTTTCCACTAAGTCCAGCAGCTAAATCTTTTCCATTATCAGATCCAAACATTCTAAGTGCATTTACAAAGAAATCTCTAAGTATTATAATTGCAGTAATCCAAGCAGGAACCACTCCAAGACCTGTTAATAATATAAATCCAGCAGATACTAACATTTTATCAGCTAAAGGATCCATTATTTTTCCAAATTTTGTAACAATATTTTTCTTTCTTGATATCCTTCCATCTAAAAAGTCTGTAATTGCAGCAGCTATAAATATTCCAAATGCTGTCCACATTGGCCAAATCCATTCTTTTGGTAAAGACATAAATACGATAAATACAGGGACTAACACTATTCTTAACATTGTTAGTTTATTAGGTAAATTCATTTTTTTCAACATTTTAATTCCTCCATTTCGAAAATCATTATATCAAAGATAAAATATATAGTCAACGATTTTCACCAAAAATTCATATTACTATTACTATATTAACATTGTAACTAGGGCAAATGTTCCAAATTCATCACTATTTCTTTTTTTACTTGCTCTATTAGAAAAGAAGTCATTACTATTACACATAGTACATATTTTTGAATCTATTATATTTTCTTCTTTTATTCCTAATTCTAATAAATCTCTAGTTATAACATATACTAAATCAATAAAAAATCTATCCTCTTTATAACTTATATATTCACTTTCATTCTTCCATATACTAGTAAATCTTTCTTTAAAAGAATTTTCTTTGCTACTAAAGCAACACTTTCTTATTGAAGGTCCAAAGCATACAATTATATCTTCCATTTTAGAATTATATTTTTTTTGCATTAAATTTATTGCATTTTCATATATTTTAGCAACAGTCCCTTTCCATCCACTATGAACATTTGCAACAACGTTATTTACAGGATCATATATTACTATACAATTACAGTCAGCAACAGTAACTAAAGCTCCAATACCTACTGTATTAGTTATATATCCATCATATTCATCCTTATTAAAATTTTTAAATTTATATTCTTCTTTATTTTTATTATCTAAAATTAATATATTTGATGTATGTGCTTGCTTTGCTTTATATATTTTTTCATTATCAATATTTGTTTTTTCACAAACTATAT
Organism: uncultured Clostridia bacterium; assembly: GCA_944388565.1. Classification (GTDB taxonomy): domain Bacteria; phylum Bacillota; class Clostridia; order TANB77; family CAG-465; genus CAG-465. Next base: position 11,746 of record CALXJG010000014.1, on the reverse strand, counting down.
TAAGATTTTTTAATACATTTTCTTTACTATGTTTACCGCTTACTCTAAAATTTAAAGAATTATATTCACCACTACTTACACCACCATGTCTTAAAGTAATTGCATGAAACAGCCTATCAGAGTATTTATTTAATTTTTTAAATTGTAAATATTCAAAATCTCCTTTTTTTACATGTAATATTTCCTCATTATTAAAATTACTCATTACTTTACCTCAATTTCTTTATTTAATTCAAATGAATAAATATACACTTTTTCTACTTTTAAATTAGTTATTTTTTCTATGGCCTCTTTATATATATCTAATTGAATTTTATATTTTTTTATATATTCTTTTTCATCTTTAATCCTGTCTGTTTTAAAATCAACTAGTATCACATTATTATTTTTATTAATATAATATAAATCTATTACACCTTGTATTATACTTTTTGACATTTTACTATTCTTTAGTACAAATTCTTGTTCTTTGTATATAACAGTTGCTTCTTTTAGACTTTGACCTATTTTTGAATTTAAAAAATTATATATTCTTGTTAAATTTATTTGTTTTTCATCTTCAACATTTAATACATTATTACTTACAAGATCTTTTATATATTTTCTTAATTCATCTTTTGATAATTCTTTCTTAAAATCTAGATTTTCTAATAAAAAATGTACTAATATTCCCTTTCTTACAGGTGTATATTTTTTATCATTATTAAGAAAACTTGGCATATTAAACTCTTTTTCTATATTATCATCAAAAATTATATTATTTTCTTCTCTATCATCTTTTAAAGAAGTTAAATAATCTCTTTTTAATTTGCTAACACTTACTCTACTTGCAGTATTTACTTCCTCTTTATACTTATAATCATACTCTAAATTTTTACATATAATATTATATACCTTCTTTTTTTCGTCTAATATAATTTCTTCCTTTTCTATAGGTATTGACTGTTTTATTCTTTCTATTTCTTTATTTAACAAAAATTTTTCCTCATTTATATCTTTTAAATAACTATCATTTAAAATCTCGTTTAAATCTACTTTATTTAAAGAAATGTCAAATAGCCCTTTTTCATTTATGTCATATCCTAAAAGTGCCATATTTATATTTTTAAAATATGATTTGTTATTTGAAATAACCGCTGAATCAATTTTATTATTACTTGTTATTACAAAATTATTTTTATTATATTTATCATAATCATTTAAAGTTGCAAATATAATAAGTTTTTCTTTTGCTCTTGTCATAGCAACATATAACATTCTTAACTCTTCTGACCTTGCTTGCCTCGTAGAAATGTTTTTTATAGCTTGTTTTATTACAGATGGATATGTTATTCCATAAGCCTCATTTACTACATTAACACCAATTCCTAAGTCTTGATGCATTATGACTTCTGAATTTAAATCTTTTTCAACATATGGTGCTGTAGTATCTGAAAGTATAACAACAGGAAATTCTAATCCCTTTGATTTGTGTATTGTCATTATTCTAACAACATCTTCATTTTCTCCCAATATTTTTGCTTCATTATTTCCAACACCTGTATCTTTTAGATTATTTAAATATGTTATATATGAATTAAGACTTAAGTTAAAATTTTTTTCATATTCCTTTGCAAACTCAATTAATATATTTAAATTTGCTTTCTTCACATCAGAAAGTTTTTCTACTGAAAATTGGTAATATAAGTTTGTCTCTTTATATATTTTTACTAACAGTTCAGATATAGAATAAACTAAAGAAAATTTTTTAAATTTATTAATTAAATTTATAAAATTATTAATTTTATCATAAATTACATCTTGTAATACATCATTATTTTCTTCTCTATCTTTTAATATACTTAATATACTATCATACATGCTTTTATTTTTATTATCTTTATATAATTTTATATATGCAAGTTCATCTAAAGTAAATCTTCCAATTATACTATACATAACACTAACTAATTCTACATCCCTTAGTGGGTTATCTAGTATCTTTAAAAAAGATACTACTAATTTTATTTCATCACTTTCAAATAAGTTTGTAGAATTATCACAATATGCCGGTATCCCATAATTTTTTAATGTTTTTTCTAAAATAGGACCTTTTGTCTTAATTGATCTAAGTAATACAACAATATCTTTATAATTTAAATCACTAAAGCCTTCTTTTGTATATGTCTTAAAATTATTTTTTAATTCTATTATTTCTTTTGCTATATATATTGCTTCTTGTTCATATTTTTTTAATTCAAATATTTCTTTTAGTGCTTCATCATTTTGTGAAAGTTCTTCATTTTCTTCTTTATTAATATCTACAATATTAATCTTAGTAGCATAGTTTGTGTTTTCTTCTTCTTCATACCAAGTTGCACCATTTTTTAACGTTTCAATATCAGTATAATTACATTCACCCAGCCTTTTACTCATTATTTTTTCAAATATATAATTTATACTATCTAAAACTTGTCTTCTACTTCTAAAATTTTCAGATAATATTATCTTAATATCATCTACCTCATTTAGCTTTGTATCATCAAATAAAGTATAATTATCATATTTATTATTAAAAATTTCTGGTCTAGCCTGTCTAAATCTATATATACTTTGTTTTATATCACCAACCATAAATCTATTATTTTTGCCTGATACAGCTTGTAGTATTTTTTCTTGAACAAAATCTGTATCCTGATATTCATCTGTATATACCTCTACATATCTATCTTTTAAGCCCCTAGAAATATCAGTTTCAACATAAATACCATCATCATTTTTAGTGTATAACAAATCTAATACTATATGATGTATATCATTAAATTCAAGTAGTCCCATTTCATTTTTTAATTTCATATATTCTCTATCAAAATTATATAAAAATTCATATAAATATTTAATATATTCGTATGCCTTTTTATTATCTATTAATATTTCTTTAGTTTTTGCATATATACTCTTTTTAATATCATCTACTACCTTTTTTAATATTTTTGTCCTAAAATCCTTTATTTTATCTTTTAATTCAATATTTGTTATTTTTCTTGAGATTATATTCTTTTTTAGTTCCTGAGAGTTTAAAGTTTCATATAGTTTATCCCATGAATTTATATTTAAAATACATCTATTTATTAAATTAATATCATCATCTAATAATTCTACATGCTTTAAAAATTCTTCGTTTTGCCTAACTTCTTCTCTTAAATTTTCTGTTTGTTTTAACAGTATGTTTAAACTAGATTTTACATCTGATAATATCTCTTTTCCAAAATCAGTACTAGATAGATCCATATTTTCTGTATAATCAATGTTATATTTATCTACACTTGATTTTAAATATTCAAAAGGATATGGAAAACTTTGTATATAAGTATAGATATTATATAATGTTTCAATTAATTTTTCGTCTTTTCCACCAAACATTTCAAGTATCTTATATAAACCTATTGCCTCTTTATCATCATTTGATGTAGCATATTCTCCTTCAAGTATTTTGCTCATAACTTTATTTTTTAATATAGCTGCTTCTGTATTCGTGCAAATCTTAAAGTTTGGATCTATATTTAAAACTTGAAAATTGCTCCTTACAAGTTCAATACAAAAAGCATCTATTGTAGTTATACTTGCTCTTGAAAGTAGACTAATTTGCCTTTTTAAGAAATAATTATCTGGTTCTTCTTCAATCTTTAAATATATTGCATTTAATAATCTTTCCTTTAATTCATTAGCTGCTGCATTTGTAAAAGTAACAACTAATATTCTATCTATATCAATTTTATACTTTATTATTTTTTGTATAACACGTTCAACTAAAACCGCTGTTTTTCCACTACCAGCAGAAGCTGCAACTATAATATTTTTATTTTGTATATCAATCGCATTTTGTTGATCTTTAGTCCACATATTCCCCTCCAAAAAAATAAATACATGATATTTTTATTATATCATGTATTTATGAATATTCAAGATTTAATTATTAACTTGCAACTTGGATTCTTTTTGTTACGATATTTCCAGCATTATCAATAGCTGCAATTAATACCTCGCCCACATCATTTGGTACTTTTATACTAAATTTATTATCAGATGTAACCTCTGTACTCTTTGCCTTTTTTGACATATATGTATTATCTATATTTATTACATCTGGATAATATGGAGTGGTTTTATCTAATTTATTTATATATTCATATCTAACTTGTGCTATTCCACTAAAATCATCTGCTAAGCTTCCTTGTATAATACTCATACTATTATACTTTGTTACAGTTGTATCTAATATTTGTGGAGGCACAGCATCATAATTTGACATATTTATTTCATGTCTTGCAACAATGTTTGAATCATTATACTTTGTTATTTGTATCTTTTTGCTTTCCTGTGGTAAATTATTAAAAGTATTTATATCTGTAGCACTAAATTTTGAATTTAATACATTTAAATTGTTCAGTTCTTCAAAATTATTAAATTCAAATACATTTCTTCCTGTAGCAGTAGTAAATACTTTCTCGTCTGAACCTTGAAAACTAATTTTTAAAGTTTCTACATCATTCATATTTGCAATTATTTTTATACCCATATTATTTGTATATGGGGCATTACTTTTAGAAATAAATACTCCACTATAGCTATTTGAACTTGTCTTTGATTCATCTTCACTTGTAGCAGGAAGATTTAATATACTAGCTATTTTACTATTTAATGAAAAGTACCTTTCATCATTATACTCTGTGCCATATAAATAATATACTCTTAGAGTATCAGTTGTTACCACATATACATCATCTGTTCCTCTTTCGCCAAATCCATACTTTTCTTTTGTTATTCCTAGTTTTCCTAAATCTAGTTCTACAAATTCTACATGTGAACTTTCATTATTTAACACTAATTCCTCTCTAAAAGCTTCTCTATTATCTACATAAACTCTTGTAATTACATCATCTTTACTAAGTATAGTTGTATCTGCTTTTTGTGGTATAGTTCCATCTAGTATATACTCAGCTCTTACAGCTTCTTGTATCTGTGTTATATTATTTGCAAAAGTACTAAGCCTTGTACTATCAGATGAAGTATTCATATTTACTACAACAGTTCCTGCAAGAATTAACATTAAAATTATAACTATTATTAAATACAAAAGTGCAATACCATTTTTTTTATTCATATACATCCCTCTAAATTATACATATATTGTATAGTCTTTTTATATTTTTTTCAAGTCTTTTTATAAATTTAATTTAGGATTTTAAAATTATATATACCGCTCATTCACTAATTGCGCAAAATGGCGTTAATGCGAACTTCAGTGAAAATGTAATAAATCCAACAGGTTCAGTAGGTTCAGTAAATAACATATACGATATGTCCGGAAATGTATATGAATGGACAACTGAATGCTCTTCTACAAATATTCGTTTACATCGTGGATACAGATGCCTTACTTACGAGCCTCACCAATTTGCTGGTTATAAAAGTGATGAAATCCCAACTTCTGATATATATCCTCACATTTCTTCACGTTTAGCATTATACATACCAGTATCAAATGCAGTGGGCGCAGATGAATATGTAAAAAGTGGACTTATACTACATTTAGATGGATTAGATAATACGAAAAGCGGTCATAGCAACTCTTCAACTGTATGGGAAGACTTAAGTGGAAACAATAATAATGGTACAATTAAAGGAGCTTCTTGGCTTAACGATGGGTTATATTTTGATGGAGTAGATGATTATGTTCCTATAGCAGAATTAAATTATCCTGAATTTACAGTTGAAGCAACATTTAAGGCAAGTAAGTTAGTAGGAACTTCTGATGAGCCAAAAATAATTTGCAACCATGAAGAAGGTGGCTTTGATATAGCTATTAATGATGATTGTATATCTAGCAATCTATATATTAACGGAGCATATAAACTAATTAAATATAATAGTAAGATTACTACGAACCAAAAATATAATGTAACTATGACAACAAATGGTTCTGAATCAAAATTGTATGTAAATGGGGTATTAGTTTCAAATGTTTCAGTTGAAAATGGTGCAATTAAGCACCCTTCAAATAATACTGTAGTTATGTTAGGTACAAATCCTAGTGGTAGTTTACCAGGCTCTAACTTATATTTCTTTAATGGTGCAATATATTCAGTAAGAATGTACAATAGAGTATTAACAGAACAAGAAGTAAAAAATAATTATGAAGTTGATAGATTACGTTTTGGTGAGTAGTTAAATTAATAATATATCGTAGCATTATAATTTAACATATTTAGTAATAAATATGTTAAAAAATTCATAGAAAAGTGCAAGAAGTGAGGTGATTTTTATCATCTCACTTCTTGCTTATAAAAAATTAAATACTGTTTAATGGAAATATAAGCCAATAAAAGTAATATTCTTTAGGTTAAATAATATTTCTAATATTAAATATAAAATGAAATTAATTTTTATCTTTACCATAATTAATTTAAGTTTATTAAATTAATTTATCTGTTAATTTTAAGACCTATTTTCTAAAAAGTTAAAATGCATATACTTAATTATAGCATAAACATTACTTACTTTAGTAATATATTTTATACTATAAAATATTTTTATTAATATTTTTTGAATTCTTAATAATTTAAGAGTATGTATTTTAGTAAGCATAACAGTTTTTTATCATTATTTTATACCAAATTATATTTAATTGTATTTTAAACAAGGTTGAACTGTAAAATTTTTATTTCATACTAATGCATTCATTATATGCAAAAAATGGGTTGTAATAAATCATAATATTACAATCCATTTTTATATTTTTATTTATTTGCCAAAACGTAGTCTATCAACTTCATAGTTATTTTTTACTTCTTGTTCTGTTAATACTCTATTGTACATTCTAGCTGAGTATATATTTCCTTTATAACTTTCTAGTTGTATATTTGTTGAACCTTCAGGATTTGTTCCTAATGCCATTATTGTATTATTATTAGGATAATTTATAACGCCATTTTCAACTATAATACTTTTTACTAAGTTACCATTTAAATATAATTTACTTTCTTTACCATTACTTGTAATAGTTAAAGTATTTTTTATGGTAGAATCAAAATTATCTATACTCAAATATTGATATTCATTATTAACACATACTTGCCCAACTAGACCATTATTACCATTATTTCCTAATCCATATCCACCTTGCTCTATATTACAGAACATATAGTGGTGACTATTATCTGCAATACAGTTATCTTTAAAGACTACCTCTAATGATACTTCTGGATAATTTAATTCTTTTATTGGTACCCAATCATCTACTCCATCAAAATATAACCCATCGTTAAGCCAAGATGCTCCTTTAATTGTACCATTATTATTGTTTCCACTCAAATCTTCCCATACATTTGTTGAGTTATTATGACCACTTTTTGTATTATCTAATCCATCTAAATGTAGTATAAGTCCACTTTTTACATATTCATCTGCACCTACTGCATTAGATACAGGTATATATAATGCTAGACGTGAACTACGAGCGTCGTGACCATAAGGAGAATCGACGTTACGACGATTTCCAGCAAGCCAGCTACTAGAATCAGTCTCATAGACAAATCCACGAAGAACACGATAAGTATTTAAATTTGACTCTGCTATCCAATCGTATACATTTCCGGCCATATCATAGATATTATTTACTGCCCCTACTGAGCCTGTTGGCTTAATGCTACCACTGAAGTTCGCATTAACGCCATTTTGCGCATTTACAGGATATGTTGATACATTACTATCTTTACTCTTTGCAAACCACCTCATTGTTGCATCCCATTGACTTCCATATATCATATTTGATTTTATCTTTGTTCCTGTTAACTGAGTTGCATACTTCTTTTCTTTTGCATACATTGTATACCATGTTTGATCTCCTATATCTTCATTTCCTTTTTTACTTACTACTTTATCTTTACTTAAATCTCCTGTTTCGTATCTTCCTATATAAAATCCATGATATTCTTTTACACTATTATATATTTCATTATATTCCTTTTGCATTAAAGTTTTTAAATCTGTTGCATTTTTTAGACTTATTCCAAGTATTGTATTTATTGTATTTAAATTATTTATATCATTATCATAATCTGTAACAACATCTGGTTCTCTATAACCACTTGAAGAATATGGTATTTCTGTTCCAGTATTTGGTCCGTCTTTTGTAAACTCCCAAAGCTTTCCTCTCATATTTGGATTTCCATTTTCATCATATGTTCCACTTTGTTCTGCAAATAAATTTAGTTCATTTTCTGGGACCGGAACCCATACGAATTCACTATCATCTGGAGCTATAACTACAAGTCCTGTTTCAATTGTCTGTTCATCAGCATCTTCTGATACTTCAAATCCCTTTGGAATTGTTGCTGTATCTCCATTTGCATCTTTATATGGTTTGTTTTCATTTACAACTTCACCTGGAATAGCATATTCAGAATCATCTAAAGAAGTCATATCAAATTTTTTTAGTCTTGTTTCTATATCACCATTTGAGTTTTTAGCAATTACTTTTACATATGCTACATCCTCTATAGGAACATTAAAGAAATTTACTTCTTGACTTATTTCTTTGCCAGAGACATTAGATAAGTTAGTAGAAGTATAATCCTTACCATTAGCACTTAAAGACACAATTACTTCTGTCAAATCGTGGCTACTTTTTAGATTAATCCTAAAAGTAGCAGTTGAAAATATGCCTTCACATGATATGTTTACTTTCTCAATTCCAATCCATATATTTCTTGCATTACTTTGAAGTATCTTTTCACTTACATTACCAGCTCTATCAAATACTCTTATTTCAATACCTTCTATTTCTTTAGGTATTTGTATTTTTACAGTTCCATCTTCATATAATTCCGCTTTTTTACCTCTTGTTTTAATATATGAAGGATCAAAAGTCTCTACTCCATTATAATATAATACTGGTAAACCTGTTCTCTCATCATACTTTTTCAAATACTCATATCTTACTTCTCTTACACCACTTACATCATCATGTACTTTAAATGTTACAGTGTTATATTCTTCTCCAGATTCAATAACAGAATCAGTAGCTTTTATTGGAATGGTTGTCTCATAATTTGATAAGTTTACTTTTATAGTTCCTATAGTTTCTCCTGTATCCTCATTTTTCTTTATAATTTCTAAATATTTATTATCTTGAACAGATGAATTAAAATTCTTAATATCTTCATCTGAAATATTAGTATTTAAATATGAATTTGAATTTTGAGAATATATTTCATTAAAATTATCTAGTAAAAAAATATTTTGGCCTGCTACCGTATCAATTTTATTTTCACTACCACCCTGTAATTTAATATATAATCCTTCATCAGAATCCATTTGAGCTTCAATGCTCATATTTAATGTATTAGTCCACGCTTTCTTTAATTTTTTTACAGTAACTCCATATGCACTCTGTACTTCTGTATTTGTATATTGTGGTGGTGCATTAACTACCTTTACAACATCAGTTAATCTTGTACTTAATGAATAATATGTGTTATTTTTTGCTTTAACACCTGCTAAATAATATACATTCATTGAAGGATAAGAGACAACATACACATCATCTGGTTCCCTATTTTCTTGTGTTCCTCTAACTGTCTGCTCTACCCCTAAAATTTTCAAATCTATTTTATAAAACGAACCTAAATTTTCATTTTCATTATAATCATTATTAACTGATAAATCTTGTTTAAATATTACCTTATTAGAAACAATTTCAAATATAGCTTTTTGTGAAAGTGCCTCTGTAGAATCAGCAGTTGTTGGAAAAAAATCATTTTCCATATAATAAACCTTTACTGCATCTTGAACTTCCTTTAAATCATTTGCAAATGCGGCAAGTCTTGCATTATCAATCGAATTACCTACAGCAAGTGTTGTTGCTGTAACTAATATTAAAGCTAATATAATAGTTAAAACTAAAATAATTAAAGTTATTCCATTTTTTACTTTCATATAATCCCTCTTTTTTGTAAATACCATATTTTTATTTTATATGTTTTTTTATTTTTTTTCAAGTCTTTTTCTAAATTTAGTTATACTATTTAAACAATGTAAAGTAATTGTAATAATGTTTTTATTATCCATTTGCGCAAAATAGTATTAATGCGAACTTCAGTGGTGAAAGAAAGCCAACAGGCTCTGTAGGCTCAGTAAATAACATATACGATATGGCTGGAAATATGCATGATTGGGTTGTTGGAGCACTTGCTCATTACGGTCGTATACTCCGTGGGTGGGGATATAATGATTCTACCGATTATTCAAATGCTGGAAGTTATACTTATAACGTTCCTATATATTCTTATAACGATTGTACTTCACGTATGTCATTATATATAAAAGACCCATATATATCATCAAAAGCAAATGAAATAATATGTAGTATTTCTGCTGGAGATACTCTTGTTAGAAATTATTATAAATACAATGATGAAGAAGCTATAACAGGTATCATGTTTTTTAGATATTCAAATGGTATTGAATATACAGCACCATTACTTGTAAGTAAATCAAAAGATGCAGTAACATATTATACAAATCATGATAAAAAACTAGAAACTTCAAGCGGAAGTATACAATATAAAGGTGAAACATATTATTATTCATCTACCGGACAGTGGTTTGAGTTCTTTGATTATACTACATACTTTCCAGTAATAAATACTACAAATACAATGTTTACTAATATGGAAGATGCGGCACTTAGATTACTTCAAATGTATTATGAAGAATAAATAATAAAAAGACTTGTAATAAGATTATTACAAGCCTTTTTTATTACATTCCAAACCTTGATTTATCAATCTCGTAGTTATTTTTTACTTCTTGTTCTGTTAATACTCTATTATACATTCTAGCTGAGAAAATGTTTCCTTTATAACTTTCTAGTTGTATATTTGTTGAACCTTCAGGATTTGTTCCTAAAGCCATTATTGTACTATTATTAGGATAACTTATGATACCATTTTCAACTATAATACTTTTTACTAAGTTACCATTTAAATATAATTTACTTTCTTTACCATTACTTGTAATAGTTAATGTATTTTTTATGGTAGAATCGAAATTATCTATACTCAAATATTGATATTCATTATTAACACATACTTGCCCAACCAGACCATTACTACCATTATTTCCTAATCCATATCCACCCTGCTCCATATTACAGAACATATAGTGATGACTATTATCTGGAATACTGTTATCTTTAAAGACTACCTCTAATGATACTTCTGTATAATTTAATTCTTTTATTGATACCCAATCATCTATTCCATCAAATGTTAATCCAGTATTTCCCCAAGTTGCACCTGTAACAGTACCATTATTATTATTTCCACTTAAATCTTTCCATATCGTAGAAGTATTACTATGGCCACTACCAGTATTATTTATACCATCAAGATGTAATATAAGTCCATTTTTTACATATGTTTTTTCTGTTACACTGCTAGATGCTGGTATATATAATGACATACGCGTACCAAGGTAATTGTAAAACCAAGTAGGGCCACCGAAGTTTTGACGGCCACCAGCATACCAAACACTAGAAACAGCGTCATAGCCATATCCATGAATCACACGACGATTAGTAGAACGCACTTCTGCTGTCCAATCATAAACATTCCCTGCCATATCATATATATTGTTTACTGAACCTACTGATCCCGTTGGCTTTCTTTCACCACTGAAGTTCGCATTAATACTATTTTGCGCA
>CALXJG010000013.1 GCA_944388565.1 uncultured Clostridia bacterium | reverse complement strand
ATATGCTTCGAACTCAAGGTTTTCATTCCTATGTGTGCCTTTGAGCGAAGCGAGAAAGGAATGAAATTTAATATGAATATTTTAGCAATAGATACTACAACTAAAATTGCTAGTGTTGCAATATATAATGGTAAAGACATTACTGAAGAAAAAATATCAAATGAAATTACTCATTCTGAAAAATTGTTACCATTAATTGATGAAACCTTGAATAAATGTAAACTTACGTTAAAAGATATAAATATGTATGCTTGTATCAATGGTCCAGGTTCATTTACTGGAATAAGAATCGGCCTTTCAACAATCAAAGCCTTTTCAATGATAGATAATAACAAAACATTCTCTATTGAGTCTACAAAACTTATTGCATACAAAGCTTTAATAGAAAGTAAAAAAAGTTCTGCAACAATTGCCTCTTTAATAGATGCAAGAAACGATAGAGTTTATTATGCTGTATACAAATTATCTTTAAATAATGATAAAATTAATATACAAACACTACTTGATATATCAAATGATACAATTGATGTAGCTTTAAAAAATATATCCACAATTAATGATATAACTATTATTGCAGGTGATTGCATTTACAAATTTAGTGATATTTTAAGTAATTTATTTAAGTCTACATATAACTTTTACCCTACTACTACTGATTTAATAGAAGCATATTTTAAAATAGATAATGTAGATAATTATATGTATGATACTTATACACTTGATGCTATATATGCAAGACCTTCACAAGCTGAAAGGATAAAAAATGGTAATAAATAATATAACTATTAAAAAATTAGAAAAAAATGACATTAATAAAATATTACAGATAGAAAAATCCCAAAATGTAAATATATTAAAAGAAACTGTTATATTAGATGATATGTCAAATTCAAATAATACATTATATTTTGGTGCAATATATAACGATATTATTGTAGGATATATTGCAATAACTTATGTTATAGATACTATAGATATATTATCCATAGTTACTATGAAAAACTATGAGAATGTTGGTGTTGCTACTCTACTTTTAGAATACATATTTAATTTTGCTAAAAAAAATAATGTAAATAAAATCTTTCTTGAAGTAAGAACTTCTAATACAAAAGCTATTAATTTATATGAAAAAAATAATTTTAAATTAATTAGCAAAAGAAAGAATTACTATACTGATACTAAAGAAGATGCTTTAATATATTTAAAAGAAATTAAAAAAATTTAACTTCCAAATAAAATTGGAAGCCTTTTTTTATTTATATTTATTGTTATTTAAAAAGTATGATATTTGCTATAAACATCTGTTAAAACTATTACTAAGTTTTTGTCTAACGAAAAATTTTTTGAATTTACAGACATTTGATCTCCACAAAGTGATATCTTAACTTCATTACCATTTTTATTATTTTTAATTAAAAATCTATACGCCTTTCCTAATAATTCTTCACCAAGCCCAACATCATTTACTAAAACTTCATCTTTTATTGTATTTATTATAGTTTTTATATCTTCTTTATCAGTAACTTTTGCTAATTCTTCATCTAAATATCCAATAATAGTTATTTCAATATTATCTATATCTTCCTCTGAAGAATAAACTCTTCTAAATGCTATATGATTGCTTAATTTAAAACTTCTAAAAAATATAAAATAACAAGAAACTAGAATAACTAAAATAGCTATTATTATTAATATACACTTAATAACTTTTTTCATTTGCTACACCTCTATTTTTAATTTAACATTTTTAGTCAATTTTTTCAATATTTTCTGTTTTTTCGATATTTTTCGACAAAAAATAGACACAAGTTAAAACTTAAATAGTAAAAATGATAAATTTAACTTAATTTCACTTCAAACTTTTTTTCTTTTTTATATAAATTTTATTGAATAATTTTTCATTATATAATAAAATATATTTGTACGAAAGAAGATGGAGGAAAATATGAAAATTAAGGAATTAAAATATACAGATTTAAAAAATACACTTAAGGAGGAAAGCTTACCTTTTGAAACTACTAATGATATAGAACCTTTTAATGGTATAATTGGTCAAGAAAGAGCTTTAAATGCTATAAAATCTGCTATGCAAATACCACAAAAAGGATTTAATTTATATGTTTCTGGGAGTATTGGAATTGGTAAAACAGCTTATGCTTTATCTGTAGTTAATACACTTAGTCAAAAACAAAGTGTACCTAATGATTTTTGTTATATATATAATTTTGATAACCCAAATGAACCAATTGCTGTTAGTCTAGAACCAGGTATGGGCTTAGAATTTAAACAAGATATGAATCGTTTTATAAAGAAATTACTTGATAGACTATCTAAGGACTTAACTGGTGATATGTATGAAAAAGAAAAAAAGACTATACTTGATAGATATACAAGAGCAAAAGAAAATATAATGAGAGAGTTTGACAAATCTACTTATGAACAAGGTTTTAAAGTTAGAAATACTGAAGACGGTATCTACTTTTCTCCTGTGCATAATGGAGTGGTTTTAAGTGAAAAAGACTTTGCTATTTTAGATGATAAAACAAAAAAATATTTTGAAGAAAAAAGTCCTAAAATCCAAGAGCAAACATTTGAAGTATTAAGACAATTAGATGCCCTAGATAAAAAAGCTGAGCAAGTAATTGAAGAATGGCAATCTAATTTAACTACTTTTGCAGTTACTCAATGTATGAGTGATTTAAAAATTAAATATAAAAATAATCTAAAAATACAAAACTTTTTATATTCTATTCAAAGTGACGTTATAAATAATATAGACGCATTCAAAAAATTCGAGGATAGTCAAAAGACTTCTAAAAAAACTATACCTCCTATGATGATGCCAATGATGATGCAAAAGCAAAATAAACCTTGGGAAAATTATAGAGTAAACTTAATTATAGATAATGATAGACTAATGCATGCACCTGTTGTTTTATGCAAAAATCCAAATTATTTTGATTTATTTGGAAAATTAGAATTTGAAACAAGTCCATCTGGTGTTAAAACTAATTATATGATGTTAAAACCAGGTCTTATTCATAAAGCAAACGGTGGTTATTTAATAATTAATATACGTGACTTATTAAATAGTATGCCAACATGGGAAGCTTTTAAAAGAGTTCTTAAAAATCAAGAATTATCTATAGATAGTTCAAGAGATATTGCACAACCTGTAACTGTCGTTTCTTTAAAACCAGAACCTATACCTATTAATGTTCAAGTTATTCTTATTGGTTCTGAAATGCATTATCAACAACTTTGTCAAATGGATGTTGATTTTAAAAAATTATTTAAAGTTAAAGCTGACTTTGATGATTATTATATAAGAAATAAAGAGAATACTTTAAAATTTGCTGGATATATTTCATTTTTAGTTAATCAACACAAACTAGTACCTTTTAATGCAAGTGCTATTAAAGAAATAATTGAATACAGTTCAAGATGTGCAAATAATAAAAATAGGCTTACTGCTATAAAACAAGATATTGCAGACCTTTGTATTGAAGCAAATCTAATTGCAAAGAATACTAGAAAAAAAGTTGTAAGTGCCGTAGAAATAAAGAAAGCATTAGAAGTAAAAAAAGAAAGATTTTCAAAATACAATGATACTTTAAATGAAATGATTTCACAAGGCGACATTATAATTTCAACTGATGGTTCAAAAGTTGGACAAATTAATGGACTTACTATTGCAATAACAGGTGACTTTTCATTCGGTCAACCAGTAAGAATTACTGCTAATACTTTTATTGGAAAAAATGGTGTTGTAAATATTGAAAGAGAAATCTCATTAAGTGGTACATCTCACTCAAAAGGAGTATATATCTTATCAGCATATATAGGTGAAAAATATGCTCAAGAAGTTCCTCTTTCTCTTACTGCTAGTATTTGTTTTGAACAATTATATAATGGAGTTGATGGTGACAGTGCTTCATCAACAGAATTATATGCAATTTTATCTTCTCTTGCTGGAGTACCTATTAAACAATCACTTGCCGTTACTGGTTCTGTAAATCAAAAAGGTGAAATTCAACCTATTGGTGGTGTTACAGATAAAATAGAAGGATTCTTTAGAGTTTGTAAAAATAAAGGATTAAATAAAGAAAATGGTGTTTTAATTCCATTTCAAAATGTTAAAAATCTAACCTTAAGTGATGAAGTTATTCAAGCAGTTAAAGATGGTGATTTTCATATCTACCCTATTTCTACAATTGATGAGGGAATTGAAATTTTAACTGGAATGAAGGCAGGTACTTTAAATGAAGATGGAAAATATGAAAAAGATACAATAAATTACTTAGTATCTGAAAAATTAAAAGACTATGCTATGAAAAGTAAAAAATTTAATGTTTAAGTAAAATAAAAGGAAGTATATATATACTTCCTTCTATTTTTTTATACATTCTTTTTCATATTCATCTATACACTCAAGTATGTTTATCATATCTGATTTATATGGTACTAAGCTATTTCCCACTTTTTGTGTCTTTTCGTTTCCCTTACCAAGCATTAATATAATATATTTATCCTTACTTGCTTTTACAAATTCAACTGCCTCTTTAATAGCAATACTTCTATCTTCAATTATTGTATAATTCTTGTTATATTTTGATAAATATTTTGCTATCTCATTTGAAATCTGTTCTACTGATTCGTATGCTGGATCATCTGCTGTTAAGTATATTTTATCTGCATTTTTGCCAGCTTCTTCACCTAAATCTTTTCTCCTGATTTGTGCTTTGTTTCCAGTACATCCAAATATAGCTATTATTTTTCTATCTGGATATTCCTTCTTTGTAGTATCAAAAATCTTTTCAAATGATAATTTATTATGTGCATAATCAACTATTCCAACTATTTTCTCATCATTACTATGGTATATCTCCATTCTACCTTCTGACTTTGCAATACTTAAGCCAAGATAAATATACTTTTCTGGTATATTCATACAAACTGCTACTGCTATTGCAGCTAATGCGTTTTCTACATTAAATAAACCTGGAACCACAAGAACCATTTCTCTTTCAAAATATTTTGTTTTTACCGTAAATACAGTTTTAAATCCTTCTTTATGTATATTATATCCATACACATCAGCATTACTATTAACTGTAGAAAATGTTATAACCTCCTTTGCATCCCTTTTTGCAATTTCATATATTTTATCACTATAATCACAATCTAAATTAACACAGGCAATATTTGACTTAGAGAATATTTTTAATTTAGAATTAAAATAATCTTCAAAATTTGGATGCTCTATTGGCCCTATATGGTCTTCTGATATATTTAAAAATACACTTATATCAAAATTAACATCATGCACTCTTCCATATTTTAACGCTTGTGAAGATACTTCCATTACCACATCTTCTATTTTGTTTTCGATACAAGTATAAAATATTTTTTGAAGATCATATGATTCTGGAGTTGTAAGAAGTGATTTTTTGTTAGTAATTCCATCATAAGTATATATAGATGAAATTATTCCTGTATCCTTTTTCATCATTGCTTTTTTATACTCATCAAGTATATACTTTACAAAATATGAAGTTGTAGATTTTCCTTTTGTTCCAGTAATACCAATTACATTTAATTTACTAGAAGGATTATTAAAATACAAGTTTGAAACCAAAGACAATGCAATTTTAATATCATTTACAATTATACATGGGATATCAACGTCATAATCTACCTCTGATACATATATAACTACTCCTTCTTTTATAGCGTCAAGTAAATACTCTTTTTTAAAACTTGCACCTTTACATATAAACAATGTGTTTGGATATATATCTTTCGAATTATATGACACATATTCAACTTCTCTATTAAGTATCTCTTCACATTTTACAGTTTTATTTAGTAATCCTTTATCCTTTAAAATATTTATATACTCACTTACATTATATTTTTCCATACTTTACCTCAATATCATTATATAATTTCTTTAAGATTATATAACAAAGATATATAAAAATCAAGCAAGAAAAAATAGCTAGATTATTATATATCTAACTATTTAATAAACTAATTTAAATTAACCTTTGCTATTACCATATCATTATTATTGCCATCTATATTTCCAGCATTATATGAATTTTTAATAGTTTCTTCTATTTTCATATCTAATGCATCTTTATCTACATTTTCTGCTAATACCATCTCACTAATTAATATATTCTTAGCAGTTGATAACATTTTCTTTTCGCCTATAGAAAGCCCTCTTTCCATATGTCTATGAGATAACTCTCTAACAACTTCTGCAACTTCTAGTATGTCGCCAGATTTAATTTTTTCTACATTTAAATTATATCTTTTACTCCAATTAGCATCATGAACATATGGATCTTTTGGTTTTTCTAAAACAGAAAAGACTTTATCAGCTTCTGATTTATCCGATATTTCCCTTATTCCTACATTTTCAACTTTACTAGTTGGAACCATAAGCTTCATTCCACCAACAGGCATTTTGATTATATAATAATCTTCTGAGTTGCCAAGCATTTCTCTTTCTTCAATTGATTCTATAGTACCAGCTCCATGCATTGGATATACTACTTTATCACCTATATTAAACATGGTCATCCCCCCTGCGACATCTTATTTAACACATTAATATTATATCACACTTTTGCCAAAAAGTAAAGTGATTTTAAAAATATTTTCTCAGTTATAGTAAAATATATTAGTTATATAGTTTACATAATTTTATTTATATATTATACCCTTTTAACAAATATTGTTCTTGTAATCTTCTTAAAGATTGATTTAGAATTCTTGCCCTTATCTCGCCTATACCTTCAACTTCATCAAGCTCTTCAACAGAGGCTGCACATACACCCTGAAGTGATCCAAACTCTTCAATTGTTTTATCAATAACATATGCAGGCATTTTTGGTACTTTACTAAGTATTCTATATCCCTTAGGAGATACGTTATAATCTAAGATATTAGGAGTAATTTCATAACCAAGTAATCTAATTATTTTTTCAGAAATAAGAAGGTCTTTTTTATCTAATTTTCTAATATCATTTAATATAGTTTCTTCATTTTTTGTACTTCTCTTCTTTACTACCATATAATCTTGAATTATCTTTTTCTCTTCTGATTCAACATTTGATATTATTTCCTCTAATTGCATATTTATAAGTCTACCTTCTGTACCAAGTTCCACTATACATCTTTTTACTTCAGCTTCCATTCTCATTATAGTTTCGCTACGATATATACAGTTAGCTACAGTCTCAAGAGATACAATATCATCAAATTCATGTTCACTTAATATATTTAACATATTATCAAATACAGCTTTATATTTTTCCAGTGTTTCTAGTGTTTGATTTGCTCTTGTAACAACTATTGATAAATCATTTAATACATATCTAAAATCACCTTTAAATATTGTAATTATACCTCTTCTTTGTGATATACAAATAACTAACTCATTAGTTTGTTTAGCCACACGTTCTGCTGTTCTATGTCTTGTTCCTGTTTCAATTGTTTTTATAGTATGATCTGGTACTAGCTGTACATTTGCCATAAGTATTTTCTTTATATCCTTACTTAAAACAATTGCGCCATCCATTTTTGATAACTCATAAATACTAGCTGGTGTAAAATCTAAATCCAGTTTAAAACCACCATCTGTTATATTCATTACCTCTTTATCATCTGATACCACAATCAATGCACCAGTTTTAGCCCTTAGTATATTATCAAGTCCATCTCTTAACACTGTTCCTGGTGCTACTAATTTTAATAATTCTAATATTTCTTCTTGATTCATTTTTACACCTACCTTTACTTAAATGTATATGAAATTGCTTGGTCAATAGTATTAATTCCTATAAGTTCTACTTTTAAATCTGAAATTTCTTTCTTTAACAATTCCACTTGTCTTTTATTTCCATATATTCTATTATAACCTAATTTTGAAACTTCCCTTACTCTCTTTTCAAAATTAGTAGCACTTCTTATTTCACCAGTAAGTCCAAGTTCACCAATAAATACAGTTTTTAAATCATTTACTATATTTTTATAACTTGAAATTATTGCCATAGCAATAGCTAAATCAGCTGCTGGTTCGTCTATTTTTATACCACCTATTACATTTACGTATATATCTTTTTCTCCAAGATTTATATTACATTTTTTTTCAAGAACTGCAAGTATCATATTTACTCTATTAAAGTCCACACCATTTGCAACTCTTCTTGGCATATTATAATATGAATGAGCTGTTAAAGCTTGTACTTCTAAAAGTATAGTTGATGTTCCTTCTAAAGTTGCAACAATAGAAGTACCTGGTAAATTAGTATTTGTATCACTTAAGAATACCTCTGACATATTGGTTACTTCGACCATCCCTACATCTTCCATATCAAATATTCCAATTTCATTAGTTGATCCAAATCTATTTTTTACACCTCTAATTATTCTATGAGAAAAAAATCTTTCTCCTTCAATATATAAAACAACATCTACCATATGTTCAAGAATTCTTGGTCCTGCAATAACTCCATCTTTTGTTACATGCCCTATAACTATTACAGTAAGACCTTCTCTTTTTGCCAGATACATAAGTCTTGCTGTTACTTCTTTTACCTGTGATATACTACCAGGTACAGAAGATATTTCTTCATCATACATAGTCTGTATTGAATCTATTATACAAAATTTTGGTGATACTTCTTCTATTTTATTTTCAATCTGCGATATATTAGTTTCACTTAAAAAATATATATCATCTGAGTTTACTTTTAATCTATCTGCTCTAATTTTAACTTGAACTTCAGATTCCTCTCCAGATACATATAATACCTTACCATTTTTCGCAAGATTTGCACATACCTGCATTATTAAAGTTGATTTACCTATACCAGGTTCTCCTCCAATTAAAGTTAATGAACCTTCAACTATTCCAGAACCAAATACTCTATTTAATTCTTCATAGCCTGTATCTATTCTTACTGTTTTTTCTACTTTTATATCATTTAATTTTTTTACTTCTGATTTATTATCAAATGTACTTGAAAATCCTTTATTTACTTTAGAGCCTGCTTTCTTTTGTATTTTTTCTTCAACAAAGCTATTCCAACTATTACATCCAGGACATTTACCAAGCCACTTTGCAGATTCATAACCACATTCTTTACAAAAAAATACTGTATTTGTTGCTGCCACAACTTTACCTCCTACTAAAATTTAATTAACAACAGTAAGTATAAACGTATTATCCGTATTAAAAGTCTCATCGTTTATATCGCCATTATATACTACCCAAAATAAATTACCATTATTATATCTATATGTTCCAATTTTTTCATATTCATGTAAAGAGATTATTCTATCATTGTCAGCTGCAAATTTATCTCTTGTACTATCAGTCACAAGAATAATCTTATCATTATCTTTATCATATTTTATATCATAAATTACTAAATCTCCTTCAGTAGTAGGCTGAACTAACCTTATATATGCACTTTCTTTATTATTATATTTATTCATAAATTCTTCATAAAGATTTTCGTTATATACTTTAGCATGATTTACAACAAAACATTTATCATTTATGGCTTCCTCAATTGTATAATCTTCTTTTATTTGTTTGATATTAACATAACCTGTTGTAAGCTTTGTATCATAAAATTCATCTAAAGCATTTGTTTCTTTTGTGAAATTAAGTATACTATTATATTCATCACTTGATATTTCATAAATTCCGTTATATGGTTGTTCTAAGTAGTAATTTCCTTTTCTTTCATAAACAAACAAAGTTGAACTACCACTTGACTTATGATAAATTTTAATAGTAATTACATTACTTACATTAACAGGAAACTCTTGTATACTTTCAATTTTAGTTGTTCTACCATTTGACATTAAAGTTGTAATAATACTAGTTATATCCTCTTCTTTATCTAATTTTACCTCATTATCATTTAGAGTCACAAAAATACTAGATACATCATTTATTTCTGGTAATTTTAAATTATACTTTGGTTTATTTATTATAGCAAAGCAAAGTGTAAAAATTAATATAACTAAAATAAATACTATAAGGATAACTATATTTTTCCCTTTCATTAATATCACTCCTTGCTATAAAAAACATCTTCATAAATTAATTTAAAACTTAAACTATAACAGTCTAAGTTTTAAATTAAACTACACACCTAAAAAGTTAGATATCTGTATCAATCTAGCTAACAACTAACTCTTTACAAATTTCATCTTGAATTTCTTTTAAGACTCTTTTAGCTTTCAATTTTTAAAATATTTTTCTGCTGATTTTATTTTTCCTGTATTGTGCGTTACAAAAATAATTTCTTTTTCCATAATTAATTCTCCTATAATTTTTATGTTTTTTAAGAAAATAGTTTACAAATAAGAACTACTTGTTAATTATTCATCTTTTAAGTATTTTTCCCAATCCATAAAAGCATGACCAATTCTTAATACAAAAGCTTTTAAATTTTCTTCATCAACAATATAAAATATTATATAATTTCTTACATTGACTTTTCTGATATTATTATAACCTGTTAATTCTTGGCTTAAAATAGGCATACTACTTGCTATATCTTCTAAATTTTTCAGCTCTTGCTTAAACAAAAGTTTATATTTATCTGCCACAATATCACCTGCCAAGTTATATTTTAAATACTTTACAATCCTTTCCAAATCTTGCTTGGCAATTTCTGAAATCTCGACTTTATATCTTTTCATATAAAAACTCCAATCCTTAGATATTATTTATTTTGTTAAAAACTTCTTCTATTGAATATACCCTATTTGTATTTACATCATCTATTCCTTTTTGTAACTTTTGCTTTAAATCTTTTTTACTTTTTATCATTATTTCATCTGGAGCTTCTGTATCTAAATGTGATATTTTTAAATATTCAATAAAGTTTATTACTTGGTTTGTAAGTTCTTCTGGCAATGTATCTATTTCATTATATAGTCTTTGTTTTTCGATAGACATATTTATTACCTCCCTAAATTTATTATAATAATATTATACTAGCTTTTATAAAAAAATCTATAAAGTTCTAAAAAAATTTAAACTTATCAACCTGCAAAATAAATTACTAGTTATTTAATGAACCACTGAATTTTAATCTATTGTAAACATTTTTAATAATTTCATATCGATAACCAATTACTTTTTTATAGAACTTTCTTCTGCTAACAGACATACACGAAATACTATCTATAAAATCATCAATTTTATCAATATTTATTCTTTTAAATATCCTATTTATAGCATTATTGCATTCCACATTTTTACCATTTTTTATATAAGACATATAGTTTATCTTTTTGCCATTTTCTTTTATACAAGAATAACAGTTAATTGCTAAATTTTTTATTTCTACCTCATTCATTTTTTCTAAGTCACTATCATCTAAAATTGGATTTAAACAAGAACCACAATCATAAATAGGTGCAAATTTAGCTTTATTGTTTATTGGATATACTAAAATTCCCCAATTTCCATTATGCCTGTCAGTATTTCCAATTAAACTATCAATAATAAACATATCCCAAAACTTTTCTTTTATGTTATCATTTAGTGAAAGTGAGGATATTTTTTTTATACCATCTATTACTTCCATTATATCTGCTAATTCTGTTTCTATTTTTTTGTCTGGATTAACACTTAATGCTAGGTTTTCGAATTCATATAAAACACAATCTTTATTTGTAAAATCTTCACAAGCACATACTATTTTTTCTTTTCCATTATATGTATAATTACCTAGAATTGTATTTTGTGTTACAAATCCAGACATTTCAAATATATGGCTTCCTACATATTCTGAAAATGCATTGTTAATATAGGATATGTTTTTATTTTTCTCTCTTATTGGGTCCGGGAATTTTACTAAGTATTTTTTTCCATCATATATTAAAGTTTTTTTCTTTTCAGAACCGTTATAACTATTTAATTCTTCAACAGCTTTTGTAAAATCTAACATAAAAATTCCTTTCTAATATTCATTTTCTACACATTAATTTTTTATATTTATTCTTAATAGATTTCTATTATTTTTTCTCTAATAATTCTACTATTTTTTAAACTTTCTTTCATTAAATGTGTTCCATCTATACCTGTATAAAGTTCTTAACTTAGAAATTACTTAAATACTTAATAACTAAGAAACTAAATTTAATCAAATTATGGTGGAGGTGACGAGAATTGAACTCGTGTCCAAAAATCCTTTCATATAAACTTCTCCGAGTGCAGTAAATGTTTAATTTAATATTATAGCACTAAAACATTTACAAAAATATGCTACAATATGACTTTAAAATACCCTCTAACTTAAAGTCATAGGTTAGATTTGTTAGCTAGATAAGTCGATGCCCATATATCCCCTCTAGCAAAGAATGTATGAACATGCCGCCAACCTTAGGCAGCTAATGCAAATTCATTTCTATCTGCGTTTAATTTTTAATTCTCGTTTTTATAGTGGCCAACGAGAATCCACTACTCGCTATTTATACTTCTAGATATCTGTCGAAACCTTACACCCCCATGTAATATATATTATAACATAAATATATGCATTTTTAAAGATTTTAGCTCAAATTCCTCTATATAATAGAAAAAGAAAAAAAGATGAGATAACAATTAATCTCATCCTTTTAAATAACAAATTAAATTATTTAACTTCAACAGTTGCTCCAGCAGCTTTTAAAGCTTCAACTAATTTATCTGCATCTTCTTTTGGCATATTTTCTTTAATTGTGCTTGGTGCAGCATCAACTAAATCTTTAGCTTCTTTTAATCCTAAACCTGTAGCTTCTCTAACAGCTTTTATAACAGCTATTTTTGTAGCTCCAGCATCTTTTAATACAACTGTAAATTCAGTTTGTTCTTCTGCAGCAGCAGCTCCACCAGCAGCTGGTCCAGCAGCTACAACAGCAGCAGCAGCGCTTACTCCAAATTTTTCTTCAATTGCTTTTACTAAATCAGCAAGTTCGATTACAGATAATTTTTCAACTTCTTCAACTATTTTTTCGATTTTTTCCATTTTAATTTCCTCCTTAAAATCTTCTTAAATATTATTTTATTATTTTAATTACGCATTTTCTTCTTGTTTTTGTCTTAATTGATCAATAACAACAGCGAAGTTACGTATATTTCCAAGTAATGCAGATGCAAGCATTGCATATAATGTATCTTTTGATGGTAGATTTGCAAGTTTCTTAACTTCAGAAACTTCTATCATTTTTCCATCCATAACACCAGCTTTAATTGTATAGAATTCATTATCCTTAGCATAATCATTAACAGCTTTTGCAGGTGTTACATAATCTTCATATCCAATTACAACAGCTGTAGGACCCTCAAGATTATCTAATCCTTCGATTCCTGCTTCTTTTGCAGCATGTGCTATAATTGAATTTTTAACTACTGAATATTCATCACCATTATTTCTTATTGTAGCACGTAATTTAGTATCATCTTCAACACTAATTCCTCTATATTCAGTTAAAACTATCATTTTAGCTTTCTTAAATTTCTCAGATAAAACTTGTACTTTATCTTTCTTTTTTTCTAATATTTTTTGACTTGGCACTTTATAGTACACCCCCTTATAATACAAAATTCTTGCCTGACACTACCAAGGTAAATGTCAAACAAGAATTATATTCCGTTCAATAATTTAACCTCGGTAGGAATTATGGATTTTATCCACCTACTGTCTAGGGTTTATTTTTATACCAGCACCCATTGTTGTTGATATAGCAATAGATCTTAAATATGTTCCTTTAGCTGCAGCTGGTTTTGCTTTTATTATTGTTTCAAGTAATGCATCATAGTTTTCTTTTAATTTTTCAACACCAAATGATACTTTACCAATTGGGCAATGAATAATATTAGTTTTATCTAATCTATATTCAATTTTACCAGCTTTAATTTCATTTACAGCTTTAACAACATCCATAGTAACTGTTCCAGATTTAGGATTTGGCATAAGACCTTTTGGTCCTAAAATTCTAGCTACTTTTCCTAAAGATGCCATCATATCAGGTGTTGCAACGATAACATCATATTCAAACCAATTTTCTTTTTGGATTTTTTCAATCATGTCATCATCCCCAACAAAATCAGCTCCTGCTTCTTTTGCTTGAGTTGCTTTTTCACCTTTAGCTAAAACTAAAACTTTTTTAGATTTACCAGTTCCGTTAGGTAAAACCATAACACCTCTAACTTGTTGATCAGCTTGTTTTGAATCAACTCCTAATTTTATATGCATTTCTAAAGTTTCATCAAATTTAGCTTTAGGCATTTTTAATGCAATTTCAATAGCTTCTTTTGCATCATAAAGTTTTCCTGGTTCTATTAATTTAGCTGCTTCTTTCATTCTTTTGCTCATTTTCTTTTTCCCTCCTTTTGGTCATAACGAATATTTATAATATTCTCCCACAATTAATCTATAACGGTGATCCCCATTGATCTAGCTGTACCTTTTATAATAGATACCGCAGATTCTAAAGATGATGCGTTTAGATCTTGCATTTTAATTTTTGCAATTTCTTCAACTTGTGCAGTTGTTACTTTTCCAACTTTTTCTTTATGTGGCTTACCTGATGCTTTCTCTATCTTAGCTGCTTGTTTTAATAATACTGCAGCTGGTGGAGTTTTTAGTATGAATTCAAATGTTTTATCAGCATATACTGTTAAAACAACTGGGAATATCATACCAGCATCTTTAGCTGTCTTCTCGTTGAATTCTTTACAAAATTGCATTATATTTATACCAGTTGGTCCAAGTGCAGGTCCTACTGGTGGAGCTGGATTAGCTTTACCAGCTTGTATTTGTAATTTTACAACATGAGTTACTTTTTTCTCTGCCATCTTTTTCACCCCCTTGAATATAGGATTATAATATCATATATATAATATATTGCATACTAAATTTTTTGTATTTGGTTAAACTCTAAATCAACTGTAGTTTCTCTACCAAACATTGATACTTTAACTTTAACCCTTTTCTTATCTTTAAATATTTCTTCAATAACTGCTGGATAGTTGTAAAAAGGTTCAGTTGTGATTCTAACATTATCTCCAACTTCAAAATCAACATTAACTAAGCTATCTATTCCTAAGCTTTGCATTTCTTTTTCAGTAAGTGGCATTGGTTTATCACCCACACCTACGAAATTAAATACACCTTTTATATTTTTAACAACATACCAAGTCTCATCGTTCATTATCATTTTTACTAGTACATAACCTGGGAATACTTTTTTTATTGATGTTTTTTGCTTTCCATCTTTAATCTCGATCTCTTCTTCCATAGGAATTATTATTTCTTGTATTTTATCTTGTATTCCTCTATTTTCTACTATTTTTTCTAAAGTCGCTTTTACTTTATTCTCATAGCCAGAATAAGTATAAACTACATACCAATGTGATAAATCAGCAACGTTTTCTTCTGAAATATTGTCACTTGCCACTATTAATCAACTCCTCACATTAAACACAATAGTTTTAGCCAATAGTATTTCTTATTACATTCCACAATTTTTCATCACAGAATTCTAATATCATGTCAGCTCCTAGTACAATTACTGAGAAAACCAAAATTAAAGCTATAACTAAAACTGTATTATTAATAAGTTGCTTTTTAGTAGGCCATACTACTTTTTTTAATTCAGCTTTTACACCTTTAATAAAACCATTTGCCATATCAAGTCAACTCCTAACTATTTTGTTTCTTTGTGTGTTGTATGTTTTCCACAGAATTTGCAGAATTTTTCAACTTCTATTCTATCAGGATTGTTTCTTTTATTTTTACTTGTTTCATAGTTTCTTTGTTTACATTCTGTACAAGCTAATGTTATATTTTCTCTCATTTAAACTACACCTCCACGTTAATCCAATCATGTATGCTAGTTTATTTTACCATAAACAAATTCAAAAGTCAAGTTATTTTAAGCTGTTTTAAAAACTTTTATTACCATAAGTTTTATATTACTTAATTTTAAACCTTATTTTATCTTAATCCTCTTATACTAATATCTGTTATAATATTTGATACATTGTATATAAATAAGATTTCAGAAAAATCATTATTTTTTATATAATCAGAAATTGACGCTTTATAATATCTAGGATCTAACAAAATGATTTGTTCATAATCATTACACATAAACTGTGCCATTATATGTGCATAAGAATCTTTTATAACTAATAACTTCTTTCCATTTTTATTCTTAGTATTTATTATAACTTTAGCATTATTCGAATTTAAAAAATATGAATATTTATCTTTCTTACTTAAATATTCTTCATTATATAGGCTATTAGATATTTTACCATCATAATATACCGAGTCTAAATTTGTATTATAAATATTTTCATATATATCTATTCTATCCTTTTCTTGATTTACTACTTGTGCTTTAGAATCTAGTGTACCTAAGAATTCATTAGTTACCGTTTTTATAGTATAATCTTTTTCTAATAAATTATCTTTCCCCATACTTTTTCTAAACTCATTATATGTAATTAAAGCACCTAAACTTGTCATATGATGATCTGTTTTAAAATAAATATATCTTGATTTATTTTTATATAAACTTTCTCTTGTATCTATTTTAACAATTTTATCATCTAACATCTGATAAAAATAATCTATTATTTCATTTTGATCATAAGTAACTGCATTTTTAGGTAATTTATCACTATATATACTTATAGAATTTGGCACTAGCATAAAATAAACTTTACTATTTATTTTATCTACAAAATTATTTACACTATTTATAACATTATCAATATTATCATAATCAGCTTTAGATAATATCTTTTTTTCAAATAAATACCCATTTTTTCCAATATAAACATCATTATTCTCATCTTTTCCAATTGATTTTTCCAAAAAAGATTTTGTCTTTATAAACTCATTTCTAAATATAAAATGATCATTAATATAATCATCCATCTGGCTTACATATTTACCATCAACTAATTTTTCAAATGTAAAATATGGAAGTTTTGCTAAAGGTCTATTTTCTTGCTCAGAAAATTCTTTATTTGGAATAATAAAATTTAAAATTATAAGTAAAACCCAAATAGCCATAAAACTAAAGAAAAATATTTTATTGTTCATTTTACTATTCCTCCTTTAAAATCTAAAATATAAAAATGGGTTAAATGAATCACTTACTAAATATGATGTTGAAAATATAAATATTGCAATATATATAAATGAAGTAATTAAACTAGGTAATAATTTATTCTTTGTTTCCATTTTCTTTAACAACTTAGTTATAATTGGAGTGGATAGTATTATTCCAATTATAATTATGATTGCATAATTTTTTAAATAGTATATTCCTTCTGAGTTATAACTATATGAATAATTAAAGTTAAATAAAGCTTTAAAATATTCTCCTATTTTTCCTAAATCTTCAAAAGCAAATATAAGCCAACTAATAAGAACTAAAAATATCGTATATATATGCCTAAATATTGCTGGTATTTTTTCTAAGAACTTTAACAAGAACATCTTTTCTAGTATTAATATAACTCCAAAATAAAGTCCCCATAATATAAAGTTCCAGGAAGCACCATGCCAAGCACCTGTTAAAAACCAAACAATAAGTATATTCCTAATTTGTTTTGCAAGCCCTTTTCTATTTCCTCCAAGTGGAATATATATATAATCTTTAAACCAAGAACTTAATGTAATATGCCATCTACGCCAAAATTCTGTTATGCTCTTTGATATGTACGGATAATTAAAGTTTTCATCAAAATTCATTCCAAATATATTTGCAAGACCAATTGCCATATCAGAATATCCGCTAAAATCAAAATATATTTGTAAAGCAAAAGCAACAAGTCCAAGCCATGCTAAAGCTGGAGATAAAGTTATATAACTACCACTTTCAATTATACTCCAAAGTTTTCCTACATTATTTGCTATAAGTACTTTTTTACCAAGACCTAGTATGAATCTTTTCATACCCTTAGTAAAATTATTCATACTTATCTTCTTATCAACTAATTCTTCATCAACAGTTTCATATCTAACTATAGGACCTGCTATTATTTGAGGGAATAAAGTTGTATATGTTAAATAATTATAAAAACTTTTTTCACATTTTACAGTTCCTCTATAAACATCTATTATATATGATAAAGATTGAAATGTATTAAAAGATACTCCTATAGGTAAAGGTATATTTAGTAACGGTATATTAAAACCAGTTATTAAATTTATATTAGAAATTATAAAGTCAGCATATTTAAAGAAAAATAGTATTAATAGGTTTACTCCTACATCAATCCCTAAATATAATCTCTTTTTCTTTTTATTATCAAAATACTTGTCTATTTTTTTGCCACAAAAGTAATCCATAACTGCAAGTATCAACATTATAAATATGTAACGTATTTCTCCCCATGCAAAAAATATTAAACTTGCTATAATCATAACCGCATTTTTAAATTTTTTGGGTACTATAAAATATACAAGTAACATTATTGGAAGAAAAATATATAAAAATACTACACTACTAAAAACCATTTTGCACCTCAAAAAATATGCTCTCACCAAATTTTAATTGATGAGAGCGTAAATACTATTTTATCAATTTTTCTAATTCTGTAGCATTTTCAGCTATAATTATATACACATAATCACCAGTTTTAGCAATTATTCTATTTTTTACTAATTCTAATTGAGCTGGTAAGTATTTTTCCCACTGTGCTTGATAGCTATTTCCATACTCTTCTAATTTTTGTTTTACTTCATCAGCTTTACCATCTGCAGCTTTTATAACAGCAAATAAACTTGCTTGAACATTCATCATTGGCATTTTACCATAGACTTCTTCAATATCTGATTCTGGAATATTAAAAACTGATACTGCAACATCTTTTGTTATATCCATTGTTGCCATATCATTAAATCCTCCATTTGAAGTAATAGAAGTAGATATTGAGTTTAAGTCTAAATTAACATTTCCATTTCTAATAAACAAGAAATATACTGCAGCAATTATAGCTATAATTACTAAAACTATTATTACTCCATAAATCCCTTTATTATTTTTCTTTTTATCTTCCATATAAAAAACCTCCATAAATTTATTATATATTATAATCAATTTTTTTACAAGTATAATTAACTTAATTTTATTTTTCCTTCTCTTATATTATAAAATAAATGTTGTTGTACAATTCCTGAATATTTTCCAAAATTTTTATCGGCATATTCAATAATATCTTTTTTAGTCATTTTCCCTTTATATTCTCTAAAATAAAGTATAGACATTACTCTTTCTACCCAGACATCGATTGGGAAAACATCATCTTTATTACATGAAAATAACATTATGCAATCAGCAACTTTTGGTCCAACACCTTTTAATGTAAGTAACTCTTTTCTTAATTCTTCTGTGCTTAAATTGTCTATATTGTTAATATCAATTTTATTATTTAACATATCTTCTACTGTACTTTTTAAATATCTATCTCTAAATCCTACTCCGCAGTCTCTATATTCTTGTGATGTTACATCTTTTAGTTGTTCTTTAGTTGGAAATAAATAATACTCTTTTCCTTCAAACATTACCTTTGTTCCATATTTAGAAGATATTGTTTTAATAGATTTGGATATTCTTGGTATATTATTATTTGATGATATTATAAACGATAATAATGTTTCAAAGAAATCTTGTTTTAAATGTCTTATTCCACTAGTATTTTTTACAGCTTTTTCCACATTTTTATCAAATTTAGATATTATTTTTTCAATACTTCTATAATCCTTATCAAGATCGAAATATTTTCTTACTACATCTTCTAAATTTTCTTCTTTATTGCTACTTATATATAAAGTATCTCCATCTTGTTTTACTTTTAAAACTCTATCATGTATAACTCCTATAAAGGTATTAGGTTCATCTTCTACTTTTTCCCACCTAAAACATTGTCCACATTCTAAAGTATATTTTAAATTAAAACAATCTACTTTAATTTCAATATTATTCAATAACATCTTCTCCTTCTATTTTAACTTCTACTAAGTCACTAGTACAATATGCACATTTAACTGCATTTATTGGAATTGTACTCAAACAATATGGACAAGTTTTTGTTGTCTCTTTAATTATAGTTTCTTCATGTTTACTTGTTTTCTTTTTTATCTTCTCTATATTTTTAACTACGATAAACAATACAACTGAGACTATAACAAAATTAAGAATAGCGTTTAATAATAAGCCATATTCAAATGTTATTTCACCAGCCTCTTTAGCAGCTGCAGCTGTAGCATATGTTCCTCCTGTAAGCGAAACAAATAATGTTGATAAGTCAACTTTATTTGTAAGTAGACTAATAAAAGGTGTTATAACTGTATTAACAATTGAATTTATTATGTTTGTAAAAGCTCCACCTATTACAACACCAATTGCTAAGTCTATAACATTACCCTTTAATGCAAACTTTTTATATTCACTAACTGTTTTTTCCATATTTTTTTTAGCTTTTCTTGTTGTGTCTTTTAAAGTATTATCTATTTTTTCAATATCTTTTGATAATTTTTTATTCTTCATCTTATCACCAAATACATTTTACACCATTTCTTGACAAAAAGCAATTGCTAATATTTAAAATAAATTTATACTAATAATGAGCTTAACTATTGTAAATTATAGATTATTTATTAATTTACTGGTATAATTTAATAAACTATCAAATACTAATTTTATAGTTTATATATAAGGAGGAATTTTATATGAATGAAACTTTAAATGTGCTAGAAAATAGAAGAAGTTGCAGAAATTTTAAACCTGATATGATTACAGATGAAGAATTAAATAGTGTCATTAGAGCAGGAACTTTCGCACCAAGTGGCATGGGAAAACAATCCCCCATTATAATAGCTGTTACAAATAAAATATTGCGTGATAAAATAGCAGAGGAAAATAGAAAAATAGGTGGATTCGAAGAGGGATTCGATCCATTCTATGGTGCTCCTGTAATATTAATCGTCCTTGCAAATTCAGAAGTTGGTACTTATATTTATGATGGAAGCCTAGTCATGGGAAATTTAATGAATGCTGCTGAAAGTTTAGGTCTAGGTAGTATCTGGATTCATCGTGCTAAAGAAGAATTTAATTCTGATTTTGGAAAAGCTATATTAAAAGATTTAGGAATTAAAGGAAATTATGAAGGTATTGCTCATTGTGCTTTAGGTTACCGTAATGAAGAAAAGAAAAAAGCTGCACCAAGAAAAGAAAACTATGTATACCATATAAAATGATAATTCTATAATTACTTACTATAATATTTTACTATTTTTAACTTAATTTTTTTGAATATTTTAACAAGTATGAACCCAAACTATTAAACTTTTTTCTAATAATTTGGGTTCACTTCAAAATTAAGGCTTTTATTTTAC
This sequence comes from uncultured Clostridia bacterium, assembly GCA_944388565.1. Taxonomy (GTDB): domain Bacteria; phylum Bacillota; class Clostridia; order TANB77; family CAG-465; genus CAG-465. Next base: position 6,527 of record CALXJG010000013.1, on the reverse strand, counting down.
TAATAAACTAAATCTGTATGTAAATAATATAAATATTTAGATTTTATAATTAATATATAATAATTTGTGAATATTTATATTAAAAATAATATATATTGTATTATAATTATAAATTTAATAAAAAATTTAAAAAAATATTGACAAAAGATAAAAAAAATAATATAATATATTCATAGTTGATTTGCGGGTGTAGTTCAATGGTAGAATTCCAGCCTTCCAAGCTGGCTGTGTGGGTCCGATTCCCATCACCCGCTCCATCAAAAATAACTTACGGACTGTAAAAGGTTCGTAAGTTTTATTTTTTTACATAAAAAATTATTCTGCATTACTTGAAAAATCTCTATTATGATGATAAAATTAAATACAGATGCGGATATAATTTAGTGGTAGAATGTCATGCTTCCGACCTGATAGCGAGGGTTCGATTCCCTCTATCCGCTCCATAATGCATTTTCGTCGAACTACTTAAGAATATTGATATAAGTAAGTTTGAAGAAACTATAAAGTGAGTATTAATCACATTTATATAAGTCGATTTAATCGGCTTATTTTTTTACTTTTTTACCAAAAGTATAGAAAAAATAGCCTCAAATCATTGAAAAAAGGAGGTTTTTGTGATATGATACGCATAGTTAAAAGAAAATTAGCAGTAGAAAAAGAATTACTTTCTAAAATTGAATGGGCTTGCACTTTTAGTAATTGTGAACCAAAGATAAAGAATGGTAATTTGAGAATGGTTGAAAAAACAAATATTGCTTATGTAGAACCACATAGTGTAATTATTAAAGAAAAATTATATCTATTCTTTAATCAGCACGAGTATTTCTATATAGGTAATTTAGCAAATAAAATACCACTCTCAAGATTAAGAGATTTTATCAGTGGCAACTAATACTAGAAGTTTTCTTTTTATCAGTAAGTAATGCAAGTAAATAGTAAGATAAATTTTAAGTGTTAGTTAGTTATAAGCTTTCTAGCACTTTTATGTTTTTAAGGAGGTTTCAAAAATGTCAGAGTTATGGAGTCAATCATCAGAAGAAAAGAAAATTGCAGGTATTTATATTAGAGTAAGTACCGAAGATCAAGCACGAGAAGGATTTAGTTTAGGAGAACAAGAAGAAAAATTAAGACAATTATGCAAATATAAAGGATTTGAAGTATTTAAAGTTTATAAAGATGCAGGAATATCTGCAAAAGATATGAAAAACAGACCTCAATTTCAACAAATGATTGAAGATATGAAAAATGGTTTGATTAACTACATTGTAGCTTATAAATTAGATAGAGTTACTCGTTCCGTTCGTGATTTAGAAGTTTTAATTAGTACTCTAGAGAAATATCATTGCTATTTAATTTGTGATAGAGATGATGTAAATACTTCTACTGCAAATGGTCGTTTCTTTGTTAGAATGTTAACTGTTTTATCTCAACTAGAAATTGAAATAGTTAGTGAAAGAACAAAATTTGGTTTAAATGGTGCAATAAAAGCTGGTCATATACCTGGTAAATGCCCTCTTGGTTATTATAGAGCTCAAGATAAAACATTAAAAATTGATAATGCAACTAAAGATATTGTTTTAAGAATATTTGAATTGTATTTAGAGGGTAAAAGTTATCAGACAATTGCTAATATTTTTAATCAGGAAAAAGTTTTATATCCACAAGTTAAAAAATGGATTGACTCTTCTGTTAATAGAATTATAAATAACAAAATATATATGGGCGATTATGAAAGATATAGAAATGACAATGATAAAGAAACTGAAATTTATATGGATGTTGTCCCACCTATTATTACAAGGGCTATGTGGGAAGAAGTTCAAAATCAAAAAGAAACAAATCAAAGAGCGTATTGTAGAAATAGAGTTTATATATTCTTTCAAAAACTTGTATGCCCTACTTGTGGGCAAATAATGACATGCAAAGGAACTGGAGGAAAGAAATCTAAATATATGTATTACTATTGTGATACTTGCAAATTGTACTATAACGAAGATGAAATTGAAAACTGCTTAATTGATTATATTTTAGACTTAGTAGAATACGATTATCACGTTAAAAAATACTTTTACCCTATACTTGCTGAAAAGAAAGATGATGAAAGTAAAAAAATTGATGAAGAAATAAAGAAACTTTTGCAACAGAAAGACAGACTAAAAAAAGCATATATGAATGGCATTTTAGAAATGGAAGATTTCTCTGAAGATTACAAACTAATAGAAGAAAAACTTTCTGTATTAGAGAATAAAAGAATTGATGCATTAGATTTTGATAAAGAAAGTTATAATCCACAACATATTATGGCAGAAAGAGATATTGAAAGAGAAAAACTAACTGAACACGAAATGTATAAAGATGTTTTATTAAAGCTTTGGACAATGAAAAGTAAAGATGAAAAACAAAGTTTTATTTCTAAATTTATTGAAAATGCAACATTAAAAAAAAATGACGATAGCAGTTTCTATATTGAAAAAGTAAATTTTAGAAGTAGTTTCATAGGGCAGATAGACAAGCTATATGATAAAGGTATTATAGATGTTCCTGCTATGATAGAAAAAGACGGAAAACTTGAAGATGTTAAGGTTAGTGTAAATATGAATAAAAATCAAGTAGAAGATTATATAGGAACATTGAAAAAAGAATTAGATATTAACTATATGGATTTAGGAGAATATTACTTCCATGATGATAAAATTGACAAAAATTATGATACTAAAACAGAGGTTGCAAAGATTAGAAACAGAGCTGTAGAATTTAAGATTAAGAAAAACCAAAAGATTATAAGATTTGTAGCAATAAAACAATTTAAAAACTTCTTGGCAAAACCAGAAGGAAAATTACGCTTGGGTGTTGTTACCCATATTACTTCGAAGAAAAAGCATAAATAATTGTTGCATGAATACTACTTATCTTTTCTCTGCAACAATTAAATTAACGTGGCACGTTTTGTTTTTACTTTAGTAAAAATGAAAGTGGCGATAGTTAATTTATGCCTCGCAGAGCCCCCGAGTTATGATAGTATGTCATAACTCATAGGGGGTTAGGACTTATGGCAGAGCCAAAGTCCTATGCTACGAAGAAAATTCAAAGGAGGTGCTTTTAATGGAACAACAATTAGCTTATTCATTTCATTTAGGAAGTGATAAAAACAAAAGTAAAATAGCAAAAAAAGTTTCTAAAGGAAATGTATCTGGTACTACTTCTCTTTCAAATAATGCTATTCAAAATGCAAATGCTTTATCTAAAGTTAATAAGCATAATTTAAGAGATTATGATAATGAGAAAGATTTGATTAGAGTAATTCGTGGTACAAATGATATTGTAAATGATGTAAAAGATTTATACTTAGAAGAATTTGAAGAAGCTCGTATAGAATACAACAATAAGCAGACTAGAAATGATAGAAAAATAGAAAACTATTTTATCAAGATAAATGAATCTCAAAATGACCTCGCTTGTGAGATTATAATTGAACTTGGAGATATGGACTTTTGGAATGACAAAGATAATGAGTATAGACTAAAAATGATTGATGTATATAATGAGCAAGTAAATGACTTAGTTAAAATATTACCAACTTTTAAAATAGCAAATGCTACTATTCATTTTGATGAAACCTCTCCTCATATGCATATTGTAGGTGTACCTATAATAGAAAATTGTACTAGAGGAATGAAAAAACAAGTTGGGAAATCACAACTATTTACAAAAGAATCGTTAACTAAAATTCAAGATAAAATGAGAAATGCTTGTATAAAGTCTTTTAATAAATTTTATGATATGGATATTAAATTAAAAGAAAAACAAAAAGGCAGAAATCAAGATATAAATATTAAAGATATGAGTAATTATACAAATATAAAAAAGCAACTTGCTGAAAAAGAGAAAAAACTTGATAAAGCTAATAAACAAACTAATAAACTTGATAATACAACAAAAGATATAAACCAAATATTAGACAATTTAAAACCTGCTAAGTTCAATAAAAATAATATGGTTATTTCAAACGAAGATGTCGAGAAAATCAAAAACTTTACCAAAGATGTAAAGGATACAACTAAAACAGTTAGAAGTGTAAATGACTTAAATATAGCTATTAGAGATTTTGAACACAGTGCTTTTGAAATAGAAAAAGAAAATCGTTCACTTAAATATCAAATAGAAGAGAAAGATAAAGAAATTTATAATTTAAGAGGTGAATTATCTGTTAAAGATAAAATTATTAATAAATTAAAAGAGGAAAAAGAAAGTATAAAAGCTCAATTACACAAATTTAAAGAATTTTGGCATAGTATTATGGGGCATTTTCACAAAAGGATTTGTTATGATAAAGATAATAACTATAAAATTGTTAGTGATGACTTATATAAAAATGGAATATTCTCTGATGATGAAAATGAAATTGCAAATAACATAGCTAGAAAAGTAAAGCCAAAAGATGAATTTAATAAGGATAAAAATAATAGAAAGAAATATGATAAAAAATTTTAATATAGAGGTAATTAGAATATGGAAAATGAAAAAGTTGAATATTTAATAAATATGATAAATGATATGGATATAAAAGATAAATTAAGGCTAGCAATATGTATGAGCCAAAGCAAATGGTCAGGTCTTATATACAATACTAAAGAAAACTACGAAAAATTTGATAAAATGTTAAAAGATATTGATGAAGAATATAGAACTACTTTAATAAACTTTGCAAAATACAAACTTGTAATGTTTGCAATGGCAAAACTAATGGAAATGGAAACAACAGAACAAAATAAAGTAGCTTTGTATTTGTTTAATTGTATAAAGGCTATCTAACGCATTTTTAATTCAAGGTATTTAAGAAAAATGTTGAAAAAACTTGAAAAAATCAATAAAAAATGATAAAATGTTTATGTCAATTTCCTTTGTGATCCTGTTTTACAGGTTGATATATAGACATTTATTATAAAATAATTATTTTAAGGAGGGCTTAAAATGTTAAAGGAAAAATGGAAAAAACTACTGCTACGGGAAAAGGTACTGTTAATAAGTGGTATATTAGTTATATTAAGTATTCCACTTTCGTTAATTACATTGTATTCTATGGCAATTTCGATGACTTTTTTTGTAACCACTGTTTTTTATAATCTGTATAAATTTATGCAGATGTCTAATGTGACAATTTCAGAAGCTATAGAAACAGATATACAAAAAGGTAAAACAGAATTGCAAGAAGGTAAAAAAGTTTCTGGAGCAGTAAGGACAATAGCATTACCTTTGGCAATCGGTATGGGTATACCTATGGTATTTATACTATTGATATACTTATGGATAGCAATATAACTCGAAAACAAATTTGTTAAGGAGGAAAATGACATGGCAAAATTCACATTTTTACGGGTTTTAGGAAGTAACTTAAAATGTGCCGTCTGCAAAAAGAAGGATTGTCCTGTAAGGTATTATCCTGAAAGGAGAAAAATCCAGTATTGTGATGGTACGCGTTATGTTACTGGTTGTGAAAAAGACCGACAGAAACACATTGAAAAGTCTTTGAAAAGACCACTCCCGTAATACTTGTCAACACACAAAATGTATCATCCTAACAGGGTGGTACATTTTGTTTATGCAATAATTTTATATTTTCTATTGAAAAAATATAAAACTTATGTTAAATTAAAATCAAATAAATCGAATTATATAAAAAGAGCTTTACTTTGTAGTTGTATTTTTTCGCATACCTGCTCCCTAAACGCTCCATTTGAATACAACTTACTGACTATAAAAGTTCGTAAGTTTTTATTTTATATAAATATTAAACTTTAATGTTCTCTTTCTAGGAAGGAGGACATTTTTTATGCTTGAATTTAAAATTTTAGAAGAATTTAAACCTAACCCCAAAATAATAGAACTTATTAAAAACTACACTTACAAAACTAAAAAAGGAAAAATTAAAGTTCTTCTACATACTAATTTACAAGTTATAGAACCAACTGAATATCTAATTACACATCCTATTACTCTTACTATACTTGAATACAAAGTAAATGAAATTAGTAATAAACCATTTTACATTAAAGAACATAAAGCAAAATATAACTTAAAAGAAATAGAAAATATTATAAAAAAATACAAATATTAACTTTTTTTCGAAAACACACTTCGTAAAAGTGCCTTTTAGTGAGGAAACATGTGAAAGGACTAATCTTTTCAAAATTAAAGGGGTATATTTTTGATTTTAAGTTAGGAAACATATGAGAGGAATAATTTTTTTTAAAATTCTGTCTGCTTTTTTGAGTTTTAGTTAGGAAACATATGAGAAGATTATTTTTTTCTAAATCCAGGTTGCCATTTTAAACTTAAGTGAGGAAACAAGTGAGAGGAAGATTAATCCTTCTCAAAAATGAAGAAAGGAGAAATTTTATGAGATGTGGTGTTTATGTAAGAGTTAGTACAGACGACCAAAGAGATAATGGATATTCTATTGATTCACAACTTAGAATGATTAAAGAGTATTGTGAAAAGAATGATTATAGTATCGTTGATGTTTATAA
>CALXJG010000012.1 GCA_944388565.1 uncultured Clostridia bacterium | reverse complement strand
GAAAAAATTGACAAAAAAATTAAGCACTTTCAATGCTTACATCAATTTTATATTTAATTAACTGTCAAATTCCCGATTATTTAACAAACTAGATATTAAATTGGGAAATTTTGATACATTACTTGATATTTATAAATATTTATAGTAAAATGATATAAGTATTTAAAATGAAATAATTGACGAAAAAATTAGTGAGGTATTTATTATGGTATACAAAAAGTTAACGATTTTTACAATTATAGTTTCAATTATTGCCGCAATTACTTGTAATTTTGTATTTGCAACTGGCAATGATTTGACAAGTGACAAGATATATGACACGACTTTAAAAGTTTTAGTATTTATACAAAAATATTCATGGCCGGTAATAACACTTGTATTTGTTTACGCATTATATCAATTTTATGTGGCAGGTTCTGAGTTTTTAGAGCACAAAATAATAGGTCAAAGATTAATAATAGGTGTTGCAGTATTTATGGTACTTATTCAAATATTACCTTTATTTTACGCATTTGTGCTTGTAAATCAAACTTAAGATAAATTATATAATAAATAAGAGAGGAAATGAAATATGAAAGTACTTTTTGGATTGAATAATGATGATACCGTTAAAGGAATTGTTGAACTTTATGAAAAGAAATATAATGAAAAATTAGAATATAAAAATGTTTATTACTTTAAACAATTTATACAAGAGCTTTCATCTGGTGGATATGATAGAGCTGTTGTATTAGAAGAATTAGAAAAGTTCCCAACAAGTAATTTAGCACAAATAGATGATTATTTATTTAAAAATATTGACTCTATGACTGATGTTTTTGATGCAAAAAGCATAGTGTATATATCTTCTGATAGAAGAAAATTAGGAGATGAGTTTTTATCTAAATTATTTAATCTTGGATTATACAATACTTTAACAGGACAAGATAGAACAAAAGGAAAGGTCTGTGAAAGAATAAAAACACCTTTCCTAAAGAAAGATGTAAAGAAGTATTATGATAATGTTGCAGGGCAAGATATATATAAGTCAGCTGAAGTATCTGAAATAGAAATTCAAAGAATTATAACTTATTACCAAAATCAAAATGGTGCAACTGAAAAATATAACGAAATATTTGATAGAATTGCAGCACAATATACTGATGAGCAACTTAAAGTTATAATAAATTTCTTACCAGCTGATGTAAGACAACATTTATCTTTTAATAATGAAAAATACAAATCATTAAATCTTGGTGATGCAGCACAGGTGCAACAAGTAGCTGAGCCACAAGTTGATCCTAAGAAGGTAGCAGAAAGACCAAAACAAATAATTGATAATCAAAATGATGCTAAAGCAGTAGCAATAACAAAGCAACCAGAAATTGCTGAAAAAATAGTTGTAAAGAAAGTACCTTCTGAACCAAAAGTAGTTACACAGGTATTAGAAAAAGAAGTAGTTAAAAATGTATATGAAGTACCAAAAGATTACAAAAAAATAGTAGCTTTTGTTGGTGCTCCTAAAGTTGGAACAACATTTTGTATAAATGCTATAGGAACATATTTAGCAAGAAGTAAAGTAAAAACAGCTATAGTAGATATTACAAGAAAGAGAGATACTTATACAATATATACATATGATAATGAAGGTAAAAGAAATATTGCAGCTGAAAGTATGAGATATGCTTCAAATGGATTAAACGAGCCACTTGTTTATGAAAAACTAAGCATATATACTGCAATGCCTGGTGAGGATAGAAAAACATATAACGCAAGTTTAGTTGTTGATACTATTATGCAACATAATAGCGTTATATTAATGGATACTGATTTTACTACACCAGCTGATTATTTTAGATTATGCCAAGAAATATATGTTGTACAAGATATGGATATTATAAATATAAATCAATTAACAATTTTCTTAAGACAATTGAAAGCAAAAGGAATACCAATGCATAAAATACGTGTTATAATTAATAAACATGTAAATTGTGCACTTACAGCAAAAGATATTTTAGACGGAATTGCAACATATACAAGCTATGATTTAAAAATGTATGATGAACTATTTAATTCAAGCACAATTCCATATTATATATTACCTTTTGATGTAGAAAATTACAAAAAATATGTTGAGATGGTATTTAAATATTCAAATAAGTTTGCAACATTTACCGAAGATTTTAAAGAAAACTTAAATAGAATAATAAATTCTATATATCCAATTCAAACAGTGACAACAACTACTACAACTTCTTCAAGAGGTAGAGGTAAAATTTTCGGAAGATAGAACTAAAGAAAAAGGAAGGAATGTGATTATATGTTACCAATTACTTTGCTTGCCATGGCTATTGTACTTATATTCATGTTAAATATATATATACAATTAACATCAGAAAACAAGAAGTCAATAGACGAACAGGTAAAAAAATCACGTATAGTATCAAATACTATTCAAAGTATGTTTGAAATAATTGGTTCTGATAATAACGCTACAGAGAAAATAGAAAAATTAAATAATGTAATTATTTCAGAATTTAAACCTAAATATTCATCAATTGTACTATATGATGGTTATGATTATGAAGTAAAAGCAACGAACGTTCAAGAAGAATTTATAGATTCAATAAAAAATGTTGCTAAAGAAAATACTTTTGTAAATTATGTTACAAAAAACATTTCAAAATATATAGTCTCTACAGAATATAAGACTTTATCATATAGAAGTGCTATTGAAAGAAACATTAAATCTGCTATATTCTCACCAATATACTTTAATAATACGTATCTTGGATTTTGGATTATAGAAGATGTAAAAGAACATTCCTTTGACGATTTATCAGAACAAGATTTAGCTAAGTTTAAATATAACATAGGGTTATTTGTAGAAAATGTATTAGCACAAAATACAATTGAAATAGCTGAAAATACAGATAAGCAAACTGGATTTTATAATAATACATATCTATATTCTAACTCAAGAGCATTAATAACTGCTAATGAAACTAGTTCTTTATCATTAATTTGCTTGAAAAATATACCAGATATAAATGAGAAATATGGTAGAAATCTTGGAAATACTTTAATATTAAAAGTAGCAAATGCAATTAGAGAGACAGTATCTAAAGAATCATTATTAATACGTTATAGTGGTATTAGATTACTAATTTTAACACCAGGGTCTAATGCACAGATTGCTCAACCTATAATGGAAAAAGTATTAACTAGAATAAGAAGCGAATTAGAATATGTTGATGATGAAAAAGTTGTACTGGATGCTCAAATTTTAGTACATACAATAAAAAGACAATCTAATATTGAAAAAGAAATACAAGATATGGTTTCATATATAGATGAAATGAAACAAGTAAACACAATAAAAATAATCTAGTTACACATTTTAAATTTACATATATAATATAATTATATAAAAAGGAGTGATTTTTAATGGATCAAAATACAACAGTATTTGCACCACAAAAAGATGAATCAAAAAGAGTAAAAGAAATAATGGAACAAGTTGTGGCTGCGTTAAAAGATAAAGGATATGAACCAGTTAGCCAAATAATAGGTTATATACTATCAGGAGATCCAACATATATAACATCTCATCAAAATGCAAGAGCATTAATTTGCAAAATAGAAAGAGATGATTTGTTACAAGAAATGATAAAAAAATATTTAGATATATAAAGGGAAAAATATGAAAAGAATTTTAGGCATAGATTATGGAGATGTAAGAGTTGGGCTTGCAATTTCGGATGAACTAGGATTTACAGCTCAAGGACTTGAAACTTTAGTTATAAATAGAAGTGATAAAAATTTTCTTAATGGTATTAGGAAAATTGTATCAGAGTATAAGGTTGAAGAAGTAGTAATAGGATATCCTAAAAATATGGATGGTACTCCTTCTGAAAAAACAAGAAAAATAGATGAGCTAATTCCAAAATTAGAAGCTATGGATTTAAAGGTTCATAAATGGGATGAAAGACTTACTACAGTGTCTGCATACAAGACTATGCGAGAACTTAATATATCACAAAAAAATAAAAATAAAGTAGCAGATAAACTAGCAGCTGTATATATATTAGAGGGTTACTTAAATAGCATATAAAAAAGATTAAACAATAGAAACTTAATAGGTTAGCTGTAAAATTTCAAAAAACTTATATCACAATAGTTAGGGAGAATTTTGATTCTCCTTATTTTTTTGGTAAGTGAAAAATAATACGTTAACAAATATTTTATATTTCTAAAATGTATCATATAGGTGATATTTGCTTTGATGAAATATAATAATTATATTAATAAAAACAAAATTTGAAAAAAGATTTTAAATTCATAAAGTTTTTTCATAATTTTGAAAAAACTTGACCATAATATTAAAAGATAGTATAATTATTATAGTAGGAGGAAATTTTATGGAAAGAATAAATAGGGATAATTATTTATCTATATTAAAAAATTTCAAAGATCAACAAATAATAAAAGTTATAACGGGAATTAGAAGATGTGGAAAGTCTACATTATTAGAAATATATCAAGAATATTTGAGAGATAATGGAGTAGAAGATAAACAAATAATATCTATAAATTTTGAAGAAGCAGATTATGAAGAATTACAAGATAGAAAAAAGCTATATGAATATATAAAAGAAAAACTAGTTAAAGGGAAAAAGACTTATGTATTTTTAGATGAAATTCAAAATGTAAATGAATTTGAAAAGACAGTAGACAGCTTATTTATAAATAAAGATGTGGACTTATATATAACAGGTTCAAATGCTTATTTATTATCTTCAGAATTAGCTACATTACTTACAGGAAGATATATTGAAATAAAAATGTTACCATTATCATTTAAAGAGTATGTTTCAGCTTTTGAAGATAAAACAGATATATCAAGAAAATTTAGAGATTATTTAAGATATAGTTCTTTCCCTCAAGCAGTAGAGCTATATAAAATAAATCCAGAAAATATCAATATGTTTTTAGATGGTATATACAATACAATATTATTTAAAGATGTGATGCAAAGAAAAGGAATAACAGATAAAAACGTATTAGAAAGAGTTACAAAATATCTATATGATAATATCGGAAATAAAACTAGTATGAAGAGCATAAGCGATAATATTAAAGGCTTAGAAAAGAAATCATCATACAATACAATTTCAAATTATGTAGATGCACTTATAGATAGTTATTTAGTATTTAAAGCTAGTAGATATGATATAAAAGGAAAAGAATATTTAAAAACTCAAGAAAAATACTATGCAGTAGATATAGGACTTAGATATTATATGTTAGGTCAAGGTTCTGGTAGAGATATGGGACATATATTAGAAAATGTTGTATATCTTGAATTGTTAAGACGAGGATATGAAGTATATATAGGAAAGTATGATGAATTAGAAGTTGATTTTGTTGCTAAAAAACCTGAAAATACAGTTTATTATCAAGTAGCATTAACAACAAGGGCAGAAAGTGAAGAAGGAAATAAAATTTTAGATAGAGAATTAACACCTTTAAAGAAAATAAATGATAATTATCCTAAATACATTTTAACTTTAGATGATGATTTAGATGCTGATTTTGATGGAATAAAGAAGATAAATGTATTAGATTGGTTACTTGATAAAAAAGATTAATTTTAATAAACAAAAGAAGAACAAGATAATATATAGGAAAATAAATTAGTAGCTGTATATATACTAGAGGGTTACTTAAATAGCATATAAACAAACGAAAAGATTGTATTCTTATGAATATAATCTTTTTTTGTTTTTCTATTGAGTTTATCTAATATATAATATGTAGTTGGTAATTATATAGGAATTGTGTCTGCTACACATGCTTTGTTTATTGGTATAGCAATAATAATTAGAAATTCAATGTGGGGTTTCTACATGGTAATTAATTGGTTTAGTTAAAAAATATAAATTTAGCAAAAACGAACAAATGTATTGACAAAATTTAAAATAAATATTATAATACTTATATAAACATTTGTTTATATAAGAGGTGCGATATGATAACTAATCTACATATAAAGAATATAGGTATAATAGAAGATATTGAAATTAACTTTAATAATGGATTTAATGTTTTAACAGGTGAGACAGGAGCAGGTAAAACTTTAATAATAGATTCATTAAAAATAATAGCTGGTGGACGTTTTTCAAAAGAGATGATAAGAGCAAATGAAAATCATTCTTTAGTCGAAGCATGTATTTTTTATCCTAATTCCGACTTAGCCGAAGATGGCAATATTATAGTATCAAGAGAAATTTTTTCAAATGGTAGAAACACATGTAAAATAAACGGAAGACTAGTTACAGTTAATGAATTAAGAGAAATAATGAGAGATATTATTGATATTCATGGTCAATCAGATAATCAAAAGTTAATGGAAGTATCAAACCATATTAATTATTTAGATGAATTTTCTTTAGAAAAAATTAGCATATTAAAAAACGAATATACTGAAATGTATAAAGAATATTGTAGTGTAAAAGAAGAACTTAATAAAAATTATGGTGATGATATTGAAAAACAAAGAATGTTAGATTTATTAAATTATCAACTAGATGAAATAAAAAATGCAAATTTAGTTGTTGGTGAAGAAGAAGAGCTAGAGGAAAAAAGAAAGATACTTTCAAATAGTGAAAAGATATCTGGTAGCTTAAATGAAACTTCAAATGAATTAAACAACCATGTTTTAGATGGGTTAAGTAAAAGTATAAAGTATATGAGTAAAATAGAAAATTATAGTGATATATATAAAGAAAAGTTGATTCAAATACAAAGTGTATATTATGATTTAGAAGATATTACTTCACAAATAAGCGATTTTACTTATGATATAGAATATGATCAAGATACAGCTAGAAATGTTGAAGAAAGATTAGATATGATATATTCGTTAAAAAGAAAATACGGAAATAATATATCAGAAATATTAACTTACAAAAATAGTTTAGTGTCACAAATAAATGAGATTGAGAATAAAGAAGAATATATAAAAATACAAAAAGAAAAATTAAATGCTTTAGATAATAAAATGAGAAATATTGCAAATACTATGACTGCTATTAGAAAAGAAAATGCTTTATTACTTGAAAAAAAGATAAATGAACAACTTACCGAATTAGAAATGAAAAATGCATCTTTTTTAGTTAGTATTTTACCAGAAGATGAGTTTAACAAAAATGGATTAGATAAAGTTGAATTTTTAGTTTCAACTAATGTTGGCGATGATTTTAAACCACTTACTAAAATAGCATCTGGTGGTGAAATATCAAGAATTATGCTTGCAATTAAAGTTGTTCTTTCTGATTTGGATAATACACCAATAATGATTTTTGATGAGATAGATACTGGTATAAGTGGTACTGCGGCAATGTCTGTAAGTCAAAAAATTAAAAAAATATCAAAGTCACATCAGATAATATGTGTTACACATTTAGCAGTAGTAGCTGCTAAAGCTGATTATAATTATTGTATAAAAAAAGAAGTTGATTGTAATAGTACAAAAACTAAGGTAAGTTTACTTACTGAAACAGAAGCTTTAAATGAGATTGCAAGAATTTCTAGTGGTGAGATAACTAAAATAGCGTTACAACATGCACAGGCTTTAAGAAATCTAAGTATTGGTGCGTAACTTAAGTATTTAATTTGAAAATTTAATTATATATTTAATAAATATAGTAAATAAATAAAACAAAAACATACAAAAGTGTATACAAAGCAAGTAAAATAGTGTATAATATGTACATAAGAATTTAAGGAGGAAATAGCAATGGAAAATGATGAAAAATTAGATGGATGTGCATCAGGATGTGCTGGTTGTTCAGGATGTGGTCATGATCATGCAGAACACAGTATGCCAGAAGGAGCAAGTCCAATTATAACATTAACTGATGATGAAGGAAAAGATGTTGAATTTGAGGTACTTGACGTTGTTGCATTAGAAGATGGAAAAGAATTCCTAATAGTAACAGAAGTAAGTCAAGAAGATACTGACGATGTTGAAGTTGTAATACTTGAAATAAAAGAAGAAGCAGGCGAAGAAATCTATGATACAGTTGTAGATGAAAAGTTAGCTGAAAGAGTATTCAATGAATTTGTAAAACAACAAGAAGAATTATCAGCTTCTTATGAAGATGAAGATGGTGAAGAAGATGAAGAATAAAAGTGCTTTATAGCACTTTTTTTCTGTTTATTCACTTTATGTAAAAATATGTATTAGCAGTGAAATTTTAGTGAAATTGGAAGCTTTTGGTTCACTTTTATGTACTCTTGTGGTATAATAACCATTGGTGATAGGAATGAAACAGGCATATGAATTATTTGGTATATCAGAAAAAATAGCAAATATATCAGATAGCGTTGAAGATAACTTAAAAGAAAAGTTTAACGAATATGATGATGTAGCATTATATAATCAAGCAAAAGTATTAAATGCATTTAAAGAGGCAAATATTTCTCAGATGCATTTTGGAAAGACAACAGGCTATGGTTATGGTGATGTTGGAAGAGAGGCTATAGAAAAAATATATTCACATGTTTTTAATACAGAAGATAGCTTAGTAAGAGTTCAATTTGTAAATGGTACACATGCCATTGCAACAACTTTAAGAGCAATGCTTATGCCAGGGGATACAATGCTTGCTATAACTGGTAGACCATATGATACTTTATGTGAAGTAATAGGTATAAATGATAATCCTAAATCATTAAAAAGTTATGGTATAAAATATCATGAAATAGATTTACTTGAAAATGATGATATTGATATAAAAAGTGTAGTAGAGTATTTAAAAGAAAATAAAGTAAAAATGATACATATCCAAAGGTCAAGAGGATATGCTTTAAGAAAGGCTTTTAGAATTAGCGAACTAAAAGCTGCTATAGATGAGATAAGAAAAGTAGACAAGTCAGTAATTATTATGGTGGACAATTGCTATGGTGAATTTGTTGAAACAAAAGAACCTACAGATGTTGGAGCAGATATTATTTGTGGTAGCCTTATAAAAAACATAGGTGGTGGCTTATGTGAAACAGGTGGATATATAACAGGAAGAAAAGATTTAATCGAACTATGTGCTCAAATACTTACATGCCCAGGAATTGGAAAAGAATGTGGAGCTACAATGGGCCAAAATAGAAATATACTTCAAGGTATATTTATGGCACCGGAGGTTACAAAAAATGCATTAAAGGCAGCTACTTTTGCAGCTGGGTTATTTAAATATCTAGGATATGATATTTTCCCAGATACATGGGCTGATAGAGCAGATATTGTTCAATCAATAAAATTTGGAGACAAAGATAAATTAATTAAATTTATACAAGGTATTCAAGCAGCATCTCCTGTTGATAGTAAGGCAGTTCCATATCCTTGGGATATGCCAGGTTATGATAGCCAAGTTATAATGGCTGCAGGTACTTTTATAGAGGGAGCATCAATTGAACTTTCAGCTGATAGCCCTATAAGAGAGCCATATGTAGCATATATGCAAGGTGGTCTTACATATGAATCAGCAAAACTTGCAATATGTAGTGCTGTAGATAATATGTTAGGGGATAAGTAATGAGAGTAATTGTAATAGGTGGGGGAGCTGCTGGAATGATAGCAGCTATAACCTCTTCAAATGAAGGAAATGATGTTACTTTAATTGAAAAAACATCATCACTTGGTAATAAAATAAAAATAACCGGAAAAGGTAGATGTAATCTTACATTTGATGGAGATATAGAGGACTTTAAAAATAATATTGTAAAAAATTTTAAGTTTATGTATAGTTCATTTAATGCATTTTCAAATGTAGATGTAGTAAACTATTTTAATAAATTGGGAGTAAAAACTAAAATAGAACGTGGTGGAAGAGTATTTCCTGTAAGTGATGATGCAAATGAAGTTGTAAAGGTATTAAAAGATGAGCTAAATAAAAATCATGTAAATATTATATATAATGTATCAGTAGATAACTTTATATTAGATAATAATAAAATAAAAGCTTTAAAATTAAGTAATAACAAAATAATTGAATGTGATAAATGTATAATTGCAACAGGAGGAAAATCATATCCAAAAACAGGTAGTAGTGGAGATGGATATATGTATGCAAAAAAACTTGGTCATAAAATAGTTGATCTTAAACCTGGTCTTGTACCTTTAAGATCAAATGATAGTATTTGTAAGTTATTACAAGGTTTATCTTTAAAAAATGTTACTTTAAGTCTTAAATATAAGGGTGGAAAAGAAATATATAAAGAGTTTGGCGAAATGATGTTTTCTCATTTTGGTATAACAGGTCCAATAGTACTTAGTGCAAGTAGTAAACTAAATAGAGTGGAAAATGTTGATAACCTTATGCAAAATAGTGATATAATAGCATCTATTGATTTAAAGCCAGCATTAGATGATGATACATTGGATAAAAGAATTTGTAGAGATTTTGAAAAATATACAAATAAGGAATTTAAAAATAGTTTAGATGATTTACTTCCTAAAAAACTAATACCAGTAATTATTGAATTATCTGGGATTGATGAAAACAAGAAGGTAAATCAAATAACTAAAGAAGAAAGAAAAAGATTAGTAAAGTTATTAAAAAATTTACAGATTACAATTACTGGATTTATGCCTTTTGATATTGCCGTTATAACTAGTGGTGGAGTAGATGTAAAAGATATAAATCCTAAAACGATGGAATCAAAGATTGTAAAAGGTATATACTTTGCTGGTGAAATATTAGATGTAGATGCATATACAGGAGGCTTTAATTTACAAATTGCTTTTTCTACTGGATATGCAGCAGGAAAGAATTAAATATAGTAAGGGAGGATATTTATATGGATGAAAAGATATTTATAAAAGAAAAGAAAGGAATACCAAAAGTAGTAATAATTGTAGTAGTAGCTTTAGTTGCAGGAGCAGTTGGAAGCTTACTTACATATTTTGCTCTAGATGCTAAGATAGATAATTTAGTTGCTGGTAATAATGGTACTTCAAGTAGTATAGAATATAAGATTCAAGAAACTGATAGTCCAGTAGTTGCAATAGCTCAAAAAGCTGGTCCATCAATAGTAGGAGTACAAATTGATTATGTTACTCAAAGTGTATTTGGAAGTTTAGAGCAATCTTCTGAAGAAGGTTCAGGAATTATATATAGTGAAGATGGATATATTATAACAAATTACCATGTTATAGAATCTGCAATAAACAATTCAAGTGCTAAGGTATATGTAACTTTAGCTGATTCAGATGAACAATTAGAAGCTAGTATAATTGGGAGTGATGAAACAACTGATTTAGCAGTAATAAAAATTGATAAAACAGGTCTTACACCTGCTGAATTTGGTTCATCAAGTGAATTAAAAGTTGGTGAACTCGCAGTAGCAATAG
Organism: uncultured Clostridia bacterium; assembly: GCA_944388565.1. Lineage (GTDB taxonomy): Bacteria > Bacillota > Clostridia > TANB77 > CAG-465 > CAG-465. The sequence goes on along the minus strand of CALXJG010000012.1, from coordinate 18,023 downwards.
GTAACCCATTAGGTCAAGAATTAGCTGGTAGTGTTACAGGTGGTTATATATCTGCATTAAATAGAAAGTTAACAGCAGATGGAAGAACATACAAATTAATTCAAACAGATGCTGCTATAAATCCAGGTAATAGTGGTGGTGCTTTAGTTAACTCAAAAGGTCAAGTTATTGGAATAAATACAGTAAAAATTGGTGGAGAACAAGTAGAAGGAATAGGATTTGCAATTCCATCAGATGATGCTTTACCAATAATTAAAGAACTAATTTCAAATAAAAAGATTGTAAGACCATATATTGGTATAAGTGGAATAAATGTTGATGAAATAAGTGCAAGAAGAAGTAATATATCAGTTGGTGTTTATGTTGCTCAAGTATTAACAAATTCACCAGCCCAAGCTGCAGGAATTCAAAGAGGAGATGTTATAGTAGGAATAGAAGGAAAAGATATAACAACAATGGAAGAATTAAATGAAATTAAAAACTCTAAAAAAATAGGTGATACTATTACTTTAAAAATAAATAGAGCTGGAAAAGACATTGAAGTTAAAGTTACTCTTGCTTCTGATGATACAACATCAACTGAAGTTACAAATTAAAATATATAAAATAATATAAAATGATGTAAAATACTCACGTATTGTATTTTACATCATTTTATTGCATAAAAATTATAGTAATTATTCCTAAGTTATTATATAATATAAATTGTAGGTGAAGTATGAAATGGAAAATAAATATAATTTAACCTTAGAACAAAATATTTTTCTTGCAAAAAGGAATATAATTGATAATATATATGCTGGTGCAAGAATGGAAGAAATAAATGTAACATTCTTACAAGTTAAGAAAATACTTGAAGGTATTAACGTACCAAACTTAAAAATTGATGAAATACAATGTATTTTAAATTTAAGAGATGCGTGGAAATATGTAATAAATAACATAAAAGAAGAATTTAATATTAATTTTATTTGCAAAATAAATGAACTGGTAGCTAGAAGGGAGAGTATTGAATGGGGAGTCTTAAGAAGTGGAAATGTGCAAATAACAGGAACAGAATATATCTCAGATGTGCCTGAAGAAGAGGTCGTAAAAAAGCAAATAGCTGAAATATTAAAAATAAAAAATACAACAGAAAGAGCAATCGAATATATGTTATATGGAATGAGAAGTCAATTATTTTGGGATGGAAACAAAAGAACTAGTATGATTTGTGCTAATAAAATTATGATAGAAAATGGAAATGGTATTATTAAAGTGTCAGATAATAAATTGGAAGAATTTAATACTTTATTATCAGAATTTTATACGTCAAATGATAAAGTAAAAATTAAACAATTTATTTTTGATAATTGTATAGATGGAATTACATTTAAAGAATAATACCTGTATACATAAATAGCCGAAATATTGATGTCCCCTTCTTTAAAATTTGACATAAAATATAAAAGATGGTATAATGTTATTACGATACTTTTTAACATAATTTTTAATAAAAAGGTGGGGTATTTATGTCAAAATTTATTCTAGATGTAACCGGTGAGGTTAACGACAAAATGTATCGGGATATTTTATATAAAATTCCTGACATTTTGAAGGCTGATGAACTTTTAATAGTTATTAACTCAGTTGGAGGAAGTACAAATTCTCTCTTTGCAATATATGATCTTCTTCTCTCTTGTAATAAGAAGATAACAACTATTGCATTAGGAAGATGTGCAAGTTGTGCTGCAGTCTTGTTTTTAATTGGTGATACCAGATATGTTGCAAGGAATACTAGTTATATGCTTCATTCTGTACGTTATACAACAAATGCAACATATAATGAGGCAAGGTTAAAAGAAGATTATGAAGATATTATAAAAATAAATCAAAAGCTATTTTCAATCGTAGAAGAAAGGTTGCAAAAGCCTAAAAATTGGGCAAAGAAAATTTATAGAAAGAAAGAGGACTCGTGGTTTACTTTAGACGAGCTTCTTAGTATGGAAATTGCTACAGATGTATTGGAAGATATATCTGTACTATACAATGAGTAAGAAAAAGCAGAACTAACGTAATTGTTAGTTCTGTTTTTTTCTTAAAAAAATTGTTGAAAAGAGTATACAAATAATATATAATGAATATATAGCTTAAAAATTTTAGTATATTTAAATAAGGAGGGGTTATATGAATCATTGTGAAGGCTGTAATGGTTGCAAAATAGATGAAAAATTAGAAAAAATAGCTAAAAAATACAAAAATGTAGAAGGTGGAATAATTAGTGCACTACATGAAGTACAAGATACTTATGGATATATATCAAGTACAGCTCAAAAATATCTTTCAAAAGAACTTAATGTCCCAATGTCTGAAATCTATGGAATTATAACATTTTACTCTAGATTTTCACTTGTACCTAAAGGTAAATATAATATACAAGTCTGCATGGGAACAGCTTGCTATGTAAAAGGTTCTGAAAAAGTATTAAATAGGTTTAAGGAAAAACTTGGTATAAAAGAAGGAGAAACAACAAGTGATGGTAAGTTTTCTATTGAATCTGTAAGATGTATTGGTGCTTGTGGTCTTGCACCAGCAATAGTAATAAATGAAGAAGTATATGGAAAGATGGACGAGAAAAAAGTAGATGAACTTATAGAAAAATATAGTAAGATGTGAGGTGTGATATGGACATAGAGAAATTAAATAAAATTAAAGATGAATATTCTAAAATAATACAGAAAAAAAGAATAATGGTATGTTCAGGAACAGGCTGTACATCTTCTAAAAGTGATGTTCTGTTAAAAAACATACAAGATAAGTTAGAAAAAGATGGTATAAAAAATATAACTGCACATAAAACAGGTTGCTTTGGTTTTTGTGCAAAAGGACCAATAGTTGTAATAGACCCAGATGAAATATTTTATGAACTTGTAAAACCTGAAGATGCAAATGATATTGTTGAAGCTGTTATAAATAATAAAGTGGTTGAAAGACTACTTGTAAAAGAAAATGAAAAATATGTTGAAAAATGGCATAAGCTTAACTTTTATAGTAAACAAGAGCGTATAGCATTAAAAAACTGTGGTAAGATAAACCCAGAAAAAATTGAAGAATATATAGCACTAGATGGTTATCAAGCGTTGTATAAAGCATTGCACATGTCAAGAGATGAAGTAATAGATGTAATATTAAACTCTGGAATAAGAGGAAGAGGAGGTGCAGGTTTCCCAACAGGTAAGAAGTGGAAATTTGCAAAAGAAGCAAAAGGCGATGTAAAATATGTATGTTGTAATGCAGATGAGGGAGATCCAGGAGCTTTCATGGATAGGAGTATATTAGAAGGAGACCCAAATGCAGTATTAGAAGCAATGGCTATTGCAGGATATGCAATAGGAGCAAAACAAGGATACATATATGTAAGGGCTGAATATCCAATAGCAGTTAAAAGGTTAAATATAGCAATTGAACAAGCAAAAAAACTTGGATTACTTGGTAAAAATATATTTGGAAAAAAATTTGACTTTAATATAGAATTAAGACTTGGCGCAGGAGCTTTTGTGTGTGGAGAGGAAACAGCACTTATGAATTCTATTGAAGGAAAAAGAGGAGAACCACGTCCAAGACCACCATTCCCAGCTGTTAAAGGACTATTTGGTAAGCCAACACTATTAAATAACGTAGAAACTTATGCAAATATACCAAATATTATTTTAAAAGGAGCAAACTGGTATAAATCTATAGGAACTAAGACCTCAACAGGTACAAAAGTATTTGCACTTGGTGGAAATATAACAAATGTAGGACTTGTAGAAGTACCAATGGGAACTACATTAAGAGAAATAGTATATGATATAGGTGGAGGAATACCAGAAGGTAAAAAATTTAAAGCTGCTCAAATGGGAGGACCTAGCGGTGGATGTGTTCCGGCTAAATATTTAGATGTACCAATTGATTATGATTCGTTAAACGAAATAGGAGCAATGATGGGCTCAGGTGGTTTAATAGTAATGGATGATTCAAAATGTATGGTAGATATTGCTAAGTTTTTCTTAGAATTTACTGTAGATGAATCATGCGGTAAATGTCCTCCTTGTAGAATTGGAACAAAAAGGATGCTTGAAATATTAACTAGAATAACAGAAGGAAAAGGAAAAGACGGAGATATTGAAAAACTGGAAAGACTTGCTAGTAATATAAAAAAGGCATCGTTATGTGGACTTGGTCAAACAGCGCCAAACCCAGTACTTAGTACATTAAAATATTTTAGAGATGAGTATGAGGCACATATATATCATAAAAAATGTCCAGCTGGAGTTTGTAAAGCCTTAACGCAGGTACATATTGATGAGGAAAAATGTAAAAAATGTGGAATATGTGCAAAAAATTGTCCTGTAGGTGCAATAGAAGGTCAAGTGGGTAAAGTTACTTTTAAAATAAATCAAGATAAATGTATAAAATGTGGAGTATGTATAACAAAATGCCCATTTAAGGCAATATCTAAATAATTTGGAGGAAGATTATATGTATAGAAAGAAAAAAATGATAACACTTACAATAGACTCTAAGCAAGTAACTGTACCTGAAGGTACTACAATACTAGAGGCAGCAAGAAAAATAGATATAGATATACCAACATTATGTTTCTTAAAAGAAATAAATGAAGTTGGAGATTGTAGAATGTGTCTTGTAGAAATAGAAGGTGTAAAAGGATACAAAGCATCTTGTGTATATCCAGTAGAAGAAGGTCTTGTTGTAAGGACAAATACAAAAGACTTAATTGATACAAAACGTACAATACTAGAGCTATTACTTTCATCTCATCAGAAAAATTGCTTAACTTGTGTAAGAAGTACAAATTGTAGATTACAAGATTTATGTAGAAGATTTGAAATACCAGATTTAGAGTATGAAGGTCAAATGCCAGAAGCAGACATGGATGACTCTTCAGAATGTATAGTAAGAAATACAGCAAAATGTATACTTTGTAGAAGATGTGTAAATGTATGTAAAAAAGTACAAGGAGTTTCAGCAATAGGAAATGTAAATAGAGGATTTAATTCAAAAATTGGTGTTGCACTTGGTATGGGAATGAAAGATTCTACATGCGTTGGATGTGGTCAATGTGTAATACATTGCCCTGTTGGAGCCTTAGTAGAAAAAAGTAATGTAGGTAAGTTAAGGGAAGCATTAGCAGATAAAACTAAGCATGTTATAATTCAAACAGCACCAGCAGTAAGAGCAACAATAGGTGAAGAATTTGGAATGCCAGTAGGAACTTTAGTTACAGGAAAAATGGTAGCTGCTTTAAGAAGATTAGGTTTTGATAAAATATTTGATACTGATCTTGGAGCAGATATGACAATTATGGAAGAGGCAACAGAATTCATAGAAAGATTAAATAAAGGGAAAAATTTACCTATGATAACTTCTTGTAGTAGTGGTTGGATTACATTTGCAGAAAAATTTTATCCAGATCTATTAAATCATTTATCATCAACTAAATCACCAATGGAAATACTTGGTACACTTATAAAAACATATTATGCAAAAAAAGAAGGTATAGATCCAAAGGATATTTATTCAGTAGCATTAATGCCTTGTTCTGCTAAAAAAGCTGAAATAATACGTGATGAGTTAAAATTAGAGGGCGGAATACAAGCAGTTGATAATGTAGTAACTACAAGAGAGATGGCAAGAATGTTAAAAGAAGCAAATATTGATTTAGCAAGTTTAGATGATGAAGAATATGATGATCCTTTAGGAGAGGCAACAGGAGCAGGTCATATTTTTGGAACAACTGGTGGAGTAATGGAGGCAGCTTTAAGAAGTGTATCATATATTTTAGATGGAACAGAAATTAAAAATGTAGAATTTAAACAAGTAAGAGGTACAAAAGGAATTAAAGAGGCAAAAATTAATATAGCTGGTAAAGAACATAAAATAGCAGTATCTCAAGGTCTAGCAAATGCATCTAAAATTTTAGATGAAATAAGAGAAGGCAAATCACCATATAGTTTCGTAGAAATTATGACTTGTCCTGGAGGATGTATTAATGGTGGAGGTCAACCTATAGTTGATGAATACAAAGCTAGTAAAATAGATGTAAAAGCATTAAGAGCAAAAGCATTATATAAAGCTGATAAAAAAGCTAAGCATAGAAAAGCACATGAAAATCAAAGTGTAAAGAAAATATATGAAGATTTTATTGGAAAGCCAAACGGAAAGGAAGCTCATAGACTATTACATACACATTATAACAAACAAGAGGTATATGTAGAAAAATAATAAAATACACGATAAGTTATCTTATCGTGTATTTTACTAATATTGTTTACTTAAAGGTAAGCTTTCTATAGATATTAAAAATCGTTAAAAATTCCTTTTGAAAATAAATATTCCTTGGATTATTAGAATTATTGTTTAGAACTATTTGTTCTATATGTTCTAAATCAAATAGAGCAAAATGAAAATTACCTTCTCTTTCTTTATCTGTTAAATTTTGAGAATCAAGATTTATTTTTTTTAACTTACCTGTAAAATAATATGTTTTTAGAAGTCTATTACAAAAAGAACTGTCTCTTTTTGGATAATCTTTCTGATAATATTTTAAACATGCCATATAATTTAGTTCACATTCCATATAACCTATTCCAGTTTCTTCTTTAAGTTCACGTATAATAGCTTCTTTAGGAGATTCTAGATCATCTACCTTACCACCAGGGAGTAAAAATATACCACCATAATTTGCTAATAATATTTTATTATCACTTGATAATAGAATTGCCCTTGATTTTGAAGAAAATTCTTGTATCTCATTTAGTTGCAAATTGTTCTCATTGATAGTAAAAAACATAATATCATCTCCAAATTATTGTTGAAATAAAATTTTTATTATATTTTAACATATATTTATAAAATTTCAATAGATAATAAGTATTTGAATTTAGTATAAAAATGATGTATAATATGACTATGTAAGGAGCAATATATGGGCAAAAGTGTAATAATAGCAGAAAAACCAAGTGTAGCAAAAGAATTTGCAAAAGTATTAAATATAAATGGAAAAAACAATAATGGATTTATCGAATCACAAGACTATATAGTGACTTGGTGCGTTGGACATTTAGTTACTATGAGTTATCCGGAAAAATATGATGAGAAGTTAAAAAATTGGAGCTTAAGTACATTACCTTTTATACCAAAGGAATATAAATATGAAGTAATTAATAGTGTTTCTAAGCAATTTGATATAATAAAGAATATATTAAATAGAGAAGATGTAGATAAGATATATGTATGTACTGACTCTGGACGTGAAGGAGAATATATATATAGACTAGTCGATGAAATGGCAGGTAAACCTAATAAAGAAAAAAGGCGTGTATGGATTGATTCGCAAACAGAAGAATCAATATTAAATGGAATTAAAGAGGCAAAGGAATTAAGTGAATATGATAGCTTATCTGATGCTGCATATTTAAGAGCTAAAGAAGATTATTTAATAGGTATTAACTTTTCTAGGTTACTTTCTCTTGGGTATGGAAGAGAACTTGCAAATAAGTTAAATGAACAAAAAGCAGTAATATCAATAGGTAGAGTTATGACTTGCGTACTTGGTATGATTGTAAATAGAGAAAGAGAAATTAGAAATTTTAAAAAGCAAAATTTTTATAAGATACAAGGAAAATTTGGAGAAAGTGATGAAAATTCTTTTGTAGGAGAGTGGAAATCAAATAATAAATCAAAGGTATTTGAGTCACCATTACTATATAGTGAAAATGGATTTAAAAAAGAAAAAGATGCAACTTCATTTATAACATACATAAATAGCTTAGGAAATAAAGCTGTTGTTGAAGAAATATCTAAAAAGAATAGTAAAGAAAAAGCGCCACTACTATTTAATTTAGCAGAAATACAAAATGAATGCTCAAAAAGATTTAAAATTAGTCCAGATGAAACACTACAAAATATTCAAAACTTATATGAAAAAAAACTTGTAACTTATCCAAGAACAGATGCTAGAGTGTTATCTAGTGCAGTAGCAAAAGTTATATCTAAGAATTTAAATGGACTTTTTAAATCAAATATTGATGATAGCATAAAACTAAGTTTAGATAAAATGATAAAAGAAAAGTATAGTATAAATCTTGAAAAAACTAAATATGTTGATGATAGTAAAATAACTGATCACTATGCCATAATTCCAACTGGACAAGGGTTTGAAAATTATGAGAAATTAAATGAGCTTGAAAAGAATATATATCATTTAATTGTAAAAAGGTTTATTGCTATCTTTTATCCACCAGCTGAGTATAGTAAGATTGCTATAACTTTAAATATTGGAAATGAGTTATTTTATGCAAATGGCAAGGTGTGTACTAAACAAGGATATTTAGAAGTTTCTAAAAATGATAATATAAAAGATAAACAAGATAATACAGAAGATAAAGAAAATTCAACAGAAAAATTAAATAATGTAGAAATACTTACTAGATTAAAAAAAGGTCAAAATATAGAACTACTTTCATTAGGTATTAAAGAAGGTGAAACAACTCCTCCAAAAAGATATTCTTCTGGTTCAATAATACTTGCAATGGAAAATGCAGGTAAATTAATAGAAGATGAAAATTTAAGAGAACAAATAAAAGGTAGTGGAATAGGTACAAGTGCAACAAGAGCAGAAATCATTAAGAAACTAGAAAGAATAATGTATATAGAGTCAAATAAAAAGACACAGATACTTACACCTACAAAAAGAGGAGAAGCAGTTTATGATATAGTATGTAAGACAATGCCAGATTTGTTAAATCCAGAGCTTACAGCAAGTTGGGAAAAAGGACTTACAATGGTTGCTCAAAAAGAGATTGCTTCAGATGAATTTATGAATAAATTAGAAAGCTATGTACGAAACAAAGTGGTAAAATATAAAAAAGCTAGAAATGAGTATTTGTATGGCTTTTAACATGTATTAATATAAATAAATAGAAAATTGTGAGATGTGGTTTTTTCACCTAATTTTACTTGATTTTTTTGGATTTTATAGTATAATATTATTATGATTTTAAGGAGAGATATATATGGATTATAATTTAATTGAAGAGAGAATGAAAAAAGCAATTGATCATTTAGTTGATGAATTAGCAAATATAAGAGCTGGACGTGCAAATCCTGCTATTTTAAACAAAGTTATGGTTGATTATTATGGTGTTCCAACACCACTTAACCAAGTAGGTTCAATATCAGTTCCAGAAGCAAGACAAATTCTTGTTACACCATGGGATAGATCAATGCTTGGAGCAGTAGAAAAAGCTATCCAAAAAGCAGATATTGGAATAAATCCATTAAATGATGGAAGTTGTGTAAGAATAATATTTCCAGAATTAAATGAAGATAGAAGAAGAGAGTTAGTAAAAGAAGTAAAATCTTTAGGTGAAGATGCAAAAGTTGCTTTAAGAAATGTAAGACGTGATGGAATGGATGACGCAAAAGCTAGTCAAAAAGCCGGAGAAATTACAGAAGATGATTTAAATGACGCGGAAGAAAAAATACAAAAAATAACTAATAAATATACAGAAATTGTTGATTCTACAATTTCTTCTAAAGAAAAAGAAATCATGGAAGTTTAATAAAAAAGGAGTAGGATTGTGAAACAAAGAATAATATCGTCTGTTATATACTTCGCTCTATTATTATGTATATTATTAGTTGATATACCAATTGTAGATACTATAATAGTATTGCTTATTTCGGTAATAGCAATGCATGAATATAATAAAGCATTTAAATCAATTGGTTATCATCCAATTAGTTTGGTAAGTTATATTGGATGTGGATTTTTATTTCTAATGGGAGATATAGTAACATATGAAGATAAAATGTTAATTATACGTATAGCTCTTCCAGCATTAATAATATTATTATTTATGTACATAATACTAAAGAAACTAAAAATTACAGTTGTGGATGTAGCTTTAACTGTATTCTCATTATTATACATACCATTTTTGTTTTCATTTATAAAATTAATATTATCAATGCCAAATGGAAGAATATTAATATGGTTTGTATTATTAGGAGCTTTTGCTTCTGATATGATGGCTTATTTTATAGGATGTAAATTTGGAAAGAAAAAAATATGCCCTGAAATAAGTCCTAAAAAAACAGTTGAAGGATCAATTGCAGGAATTATAGGAGTAATAGTTTCATATATTGTATTAGCATTAATTATGAATAATTTTTACGATTATTCAATTAATATCTTCTTAGTAGCTTTTATGGGGCTTATTACAAGTATTGCAGGACAGTTTGGTGATTTATCTGCATCTTCAATAAAAAGATATTGTGGAATTAAAGATTTTGGAACAATAATGCCAGGACATGGCGGAATATTAGATAGATGTGATAGTATATTATTTGTTGCACCTATTGTTTATATGTTTTTAAAACTTTATTTATTCATGTAATGTAATGAAGTAATTTAGGAGGAGAAATTTTGTTGGCTTTTATTATAACGATATTAAAATTAATAGTAATTTTAGGAGTTGTAACAGTAATACATGAATTTGGACATTTTTTATTTTCAAAAATATTTAAAATTGGCGTGAATGAATTTTCTATAGGTTTTGGACCAAAGTTATTTCAAAAAGAGTACAGAGGAACTAAATATTCATTAAGATGTATACCACTTGGTGGATATTGTGCTATAGAAGGTGAAGATGGTGATACATCTAAATCTAATTCTTTTGCCAATAAAAATGTATTTCAAAAAGTAATTGTGCTTGTAATGGGAGCAACATTTAATGCAATTTTAGCAATAATAATATTTATGGCAATTGCATTTTCGTTCCCATCTTATACAACTAAAATAACTAGTTTCCAAGAAAATTCTGTTCTAGAAAAGGCAGGATTAAAGGTTGGAGATGAAATATATTCAATAAATGGAAAAAAAGTTAATATACGTGAAGAATTACTTTCTCAATCATTTGCGACTGACCAAGATGATGTAGAAATAGAATATATACGTGATGGTCAAATGTATAAAGTAACAGTTGAAGACGCAAATACTGATATTGGATACATTGGAGCAACTTTTAAAATAGATGAAGAAGGTAATAGTAGTAACGTAATTGATATGATTGCTTCTGGAGGAGCTTCTGTAAAAGGAGACTTAAAAGCAGGAGATAAGATATTAAGTATAAATGGTATTTCAACTCAAAATGCTAGTGATGTAGTAAATCTTGTACGTCAAAATGCAAATAAAGAGATAAGCATGGAAATTGAAAGAGATGGTAATAAAGAAACTAAAACTTTAACTCCATCAAGTAAAAGAATGTTTAATCTTGGAATTAGATCAACAGAGCAAGTAAAAACAACATTTAAGTTAGCAGTATATTCTAGTTATAACAATGTAAAAACAATAATAGGTTCATATGTAGACTTATTTAGAGGAAAAGTTGGAATACAAGATATGTCTGGAATAGTTGGAATAGGTGAAGTAGTTTCAAAAACAAGTGGAATACTTGATTTCTTAAATTTAATGGGAATAATAAGCTTAGCTGTTGGAGTTGCAAACCTTATGCCATTTCCACCTCTTGATGGAGGAAAAGTAGTTATAGTAATAGGTGAAGCTATAGCTAAAAAGAAACTTTCTCAAAAGGCAGAAGCCATAATTTCATATGTTGGATTTAGTGTTTTAATATTACTTACAATAGTTGTAACGTATAATGATATATTAAGAATTTTTTAAGTATATAAATAAAAAGTACTGGTATTTTAAATATCAGTATTTTTTATTTCAAAAATATAGAGTATATTTAGGAATATAATGTATAATAATTGCATATAATATATTAAATAAAACTGTCTATGAAAATATAATATATTTTCAAATTTTACAGCTTAGTAATGGAGGGCTATATGATGAATGAACTTACAGATTTAACGATAACTCGGCAGATTACAATCAAATTACAGGAATTAATATTATTGCAAATTAATACTTCTATTGAAAAATTGAATCTTTCACGGAGTAAAGAAACATCCAAAAATGAGATTAATACTATTCTTTGTGAATTAAAAGAGGAATTATTTGTTGGAGAGTTAAAAAAAGTTGTAGATGATTTAATTTTCTTTGTTAATACAAGAGATGATTATACTGTAGAAGAAGTAATAAAACCATTAATTATTATACGAGACGGGATTAGTGCAAAAGCGAAAAAATTAATTAGGATTACAAGTTGAACTTATATAAAAAGAGTAGATATGCTATAAAAAGCATAAACTACTCTTTTATATTATTAATCTTTTTAAATAATTTTATATATTCATTTTTATTTTTTAAGATTTTTCTGTATTCTTTTAAAGCTTTAATATTTTTCTTATCGTTTAACCAAAATCTAATATATCCATTTTCACCAAATTTATTATTTGCATGTTCATAGCAATTTTCAATATGTTCATTTAGAGTAAAATGAGGGTTATGTTTTAGGCTATAATGATAACCTCTTGCTATACTAATAGACACATCTATACTTCTATCGGCATCAGATACTATTTTCCCATATATACTGCGAGGAGTTCCTTTTAATGATGCCCTATGATCACGGATAGCCTCTTCGATAATTTTAATTTGCTCTGAATTGAAAAAAGATTTAATTTTAGCATCAGATATAAAAATTTCTGCAGATATATTCTCATGATTATCTTTATCTATAGAGTGTCCTAAATCGTGAAATGCAGCGATTGTATATACCATATTTAAATCAACATCATAATTTTTGGCAAGTTCTAAGCTTCTATTTATGACAGACAGTATATGATTTATATCATGTGCCTTGTCGTTATTTTTATATTTTGGAAAAATATTATTTTCTATATATTCTTTTAATTTATTGTTAATTTCCATGTTTCACCTCTATAAAGTATTATTTATTATATAACTATTATGTTTGAATGTAAAGTAAAATAGAAAAAGTAATCATAAAAAAACAGTAGACAAGTATAATGTAATATATCAAAGGAGGAAATTATATGGAATATGTTGTTTTAATTCTTAGTATTGTTGCTGTTATTGTTATTGCAAAAGTATTTTCTTGGCCATTTAGGAAAATCTTTAAATTAGTGCTAAATATAGCACTTGGCCTTATTATGATTTTAATAGTAAATGTATTTGGTCAAAATATTGGATTACATATACCTTTTAATATAGTTACAGCTTTAATATCAGGAATATTAGGATTACCTGGAGTTATTTGTTTAATTGTAATAAACTATATTTTTTAAATTAAAAAATACACATTGTATATTATTAACAATTTATGCAAAAAATACATAAAAGTGGAGGAAAAAAATGAAAAAGCATAAATTTAATAATAAAATAATGGGTATTTTTTTTATACCGTTATTATTACTATCGTTATATTTATCAATTAATTATGAAGATGAATTTGCAAAAATTATATATAGCCTAAAAAATGATGTATATGCTGCCGAAAGTTCAGTATCTACTAACAAACCAGCAAATGGTGATGATATGGTAGAGTTACTTGCAAGATTAATAAATGGTGAGGCAAGAGGCGAACCATATGAAGGGCAAGTAGCAGTTGGTGCAGTTATATTAAATAGAGTAAAAAGTCCGAAATTTCCAAATACTATAGCAGGAGTTATATATCAAGACTCACAATTTTCTTGTGTAAAAGATGGACAATTTGATGTCCCAATTGATCCAAATAGTACTGTATATAAAGCAGCAGAAGAAGCAATGAGTGGAGCTGATCCAACAAATGGTGCGTTATATTTTTATAACCCAGAAAAAACTAAAAATAAATGGCTCTTTTCACTAAAAACTTCAACAACTATAGGTAAACATAGATTTTCATTAGGAGAATAGCATTATGATGGACAAATTTGAAAAGAAAATAAAAGAAATAAAAAATAAAACGAATAAAAAAGTAGTAGCTGTAATTGCATTTATGATATTTGGGGCTATGTGTATTTTTGCTATGGAGATGACAAATAATTTTAAGAGGCAAAAACAACAGGTTGAAAACGACTATAACAAGGCTATGTATCAAGCTGTTGGATATATAAAAAATGTAGAAACAGACCTTGCAAAGCTTCAGATAACAAATACTCCAAGAATAACAATAACTACACTTTCAAGTATATGGAAACAATCAAACTTAGCAAAAGAAAATCTTGAAAGTATGCCTATAGAACAAAATACGTTTGCAAATACTTCTAAATATTTATCACAGTTAAGTGATTACTCATATACACTAATGAAAAATGTGATAGAAAAATCTAAACTAACAGATGAAGATTATGATAATATAAAAATAATGCAAGAAGAGTGTAATAAGTTATCTAAAGTAATGTCAGAAGTATATCAAGATTTAAATTATGGTAGGATTAAATGGGATGAATTAAAAAAGATTGGTAATAAAAAATTATCTGAACTTGAGATATCTTCTTCTGTTTCTAATATAGTAAGTATAGCAAAATCATTTCAAGAGTATGAAGGATTAATTTATGATGGTGCTTTTTCAGATCATTTACTTGATAGAAATCCAAAATATTTAAGTAATAATGAAGTAACAAAAGAAGATGCAAAAAATTATATAATTACTTTATTTGGAGCAGAAGATATTGAATATATAAATGAAAAAGAAGATACACAAGAAAAGATATCACTATATAACTTTGATGTTAAACTTAAATCTAGTGAGATGATAAGAAATATAAGTATTACGAAAAACGATTGTAAGTTATATCTTATGATATCAGATAGAAATGTAGAAAGTGAAAATATAGTTATGAATGAAGCTAAAAGAGCTGGAAAAGAATTCTTAAAAAAATTAGGAATAGAAGATGTAAAAGACACTTATTACCTAAAAACAGGGAATATGGCTATAATTAACTATGCGGGAACTCAAGATGGAATAATATTGTATCCAGACTTAATAAAAGTAAAAGTGGCTCTAGATACAGGTGAAATTTGTTCTGTAGAATCTCAAGGTTATATTTTTAATCATGAAAAAAGAGAAAATGTTACTCCTAAAATCTCTATGGAGGAAGCAAAAAGTTCGTTAAATAAAAATATAGAAGTAATGTCTGAGGGATTAGCAATAATTCCTACTGACTCAAAAGATGAGGTATTAACATATGAATTTAAAGGAATGGTAGGAAATAGGGAATTTTTAATATATATTAATGCAGAAACTGCACAAGAAGAAAAGGTATTAATGATACGTGAAACGCCTGGAGGAATATTAACAATGTAAAGAAAAGTAGTTAACATGAATTAGCATGTTAACTACTTTTTTCTTTAAATCTTCAAGTCAGGAGCTTTCAAAATTAAAACTCTTAGCTCTTTTGAATTTAAATAACAGACATGAATAATTACTTCTTTTTGACAGTACTGATTCATACATTTTTCTAATTCTTCTAAATCCGGCTTAGTAGGTAATAATTCTCTTAAAGAATCACGCAGTTCGTCACTAATATCTGTTTGATAGGTAGTGCAGATAGTGTGATAATACTCCCTCCGATTGCTCTGTAAAAATCTTGTAACTAATTCTTTGTTAAATAAAATTGCAAATCTTTTCATTTTAACTCCTCCTATAGTTATATTGGGGTTATATGGTTTATACGAATTATTATATCACAAAAAAACTAAAATGCAATATTTTAATGTAGTTTCATTATTGCATATGTTTTTTTCATTTGATATAATAAAAAAAGGTGGAAAGTATGAGAAGTGGAAATACAAAGAAAAACAATAGAAAATATATTATTGCTGTAATAATAACTGTATTGGTTTTATTTGCAATAGCTAGTGTTGTATTAGTATTTAGGCATAATGATATAGGAAATCTAGATATATATGACGATCCATATTATACAGAAAATGACAAGTCGGAAGATAATATTAAACCACAAGAAGATGATATAACTAGTAAGGAGATATTTGCAAAATATTATGATAAAGCGTTAGAAAAGCTTCAAAATATGTCATTAGAAGAAAAAGTTGGGCAGATGTTTTTTGCTAGGTTTCCTGAAAGTGGTGTAATAGATGAAATTAAATCTCAAAATCCAGGCGGGTATATAATGTTTGGTAGAGATTTTAAGAATAAAACCAAAAATCAGATTATAGAAGAAATAAATAAGTGTCAGGAAAATAGCAAAATTCCTTTACTTATTGGTGTTGATGAAGAAGGTGGAACAGTTGTAAGAGTTAGTGCATATAAAGCTTTTGCAGATACTCCTTTTAAGTCACCACAAACGTTATATAATGAGGGCGGATTTGATTTAATAAAGGAAGATACAATTAATAAGGCAAAGCTACTTTCAAGTTTAGGGATAAATGTAAATTTAGCACCAGTTTGTGATGTTACAGAAAGTACATCTGATTATATGTATGATAGGAGTTTTGGTACAGATAAAGATTTAACAGCAAAGTTTGTTGAACTTGTTGTAACTACCATGAATGAGCAAAATATGAGTTCTGTATTAAAACATTTCCCGGGATATGGTAATAATGTAGATACACATACCGGAGTAGCTATTGATAAAAGAGATATAGAACATTTTTATGATATAGATTTTGTACCATTTAAAGCAGGTATAAATGCAAATGTTCAAAGTGTACTAGTATCTCATAATATAGTAGAATGTATGGACTCACAAAAACCAGCTTCTATCTCACCAAAAGTACATGAAATATTAAGAGATAATTTAAATTTTACAGGAGTTATAATGACTGATGATCTGGCAATGGAAGGCATTAAGAAATATACAACAGATGAAAGTGCTGCTGTACTTGCTGTTAAAGCTGGAAATGATATGATAATATCATCAGATTTAGCTACTCAAAAGTCTGAAGTAGTAGAGGCTGTAAAATCAGGTGATATATCAGAAGAAATAATAAACAATGCTGCAAAAAGAATAATTGCCTGGAAATATTATATGGGGATAATGAATTAGTAAATAAAGGAGGTAAAGAGAATGATTGATATTTATAAAACTAACTTAAAAACTGGTAGATTGGATAAAATCGATACACCAATAAAAGGTTGTTGGATTAATATAGTAAAACCAACAGATAGTGAAATTGAGAAAATAGCAAAAGAAGTAGGAGTAAAAGAAAGAGTACTTAGGTATCCGCTAGATATTGCAGAAAAAGCACATATTGATGTAGAAGACGATTCTGTACTTATAGTAGTCGATTCTCCGGCAACGGAAAAAAAGCATAACACAAAAATATATACTACTTTACCTACTGGTATGATACTTGTACGAGATGACATATTTATTACGATATCACAAGAAAAAATAAATTCTATAGAGGCAATTTTAAATAATAAAAAAGAATATTATGTTCATACAGATAAAAAATCAAGATTTGTATTTCAATTATTATATGATATAGCACAAGATTATATTAGATATCTTACATATATAAATCAAGATATAGAAACTTTTGAAAATCATATGGAAAAAAGTATGAGAAATAAAGAATTAATGAGATTGCTACATTTTGAAAAATGTATGATATATTTTAATGCATCAGTAAAAGGAAATCAAGTTGTACTTGAAAAATTAAATAGGGGAAAAGCTATAAAATTATATGAGGAAGATGAAGATATACTTGAAGATACATTAATTGAAAATAGACAGGCAATAGAGATGATTCAAACATATAGTGAAATTTTAAATGGTATAGTAGATATTTTTGGAACAATTATATCAAATAATCTTAATATAGTAATGAAATTTTTAACATCGCTTACATTACTTATTGCAGTACCTACGTTAATATCAAGCGTACTTGGAATGAATGTTACATTTCCATTTGATACTGGTGAGATAGGTTTTTGGTCTGTAATTGCTGTATCGGTTTTAATTACTATAATAGCTTGGTTCTGGTTAAAAAAGAAAGATTTGATATAAAAAAGAGGGGGATCCCCTCTAAAGTGTACCCTTTGTCAAGGACATTTATAAAAAAAGTGTATACTTTATGCTAACTCTTTAAGAAGATGATTTCT
>CALXJG010000011.1 GCA_944388565.1 uncultured Clostridia bacterium | reverse complement strand
TAAAAGAGGTTAATTCTACTTAATATTAGAACTAGCCTCTTTTAAATTTGTCTAAAAAACTATTTATAGTTTTTTAGTAATCAAAAATAAAAATTTGCTTTTTTATTTTT
This sequence comes from uncultured Clostridia bacterium, assembly GCA_944388565.1. Classification (GTDB taxonomy): domain Bacteria; phylum Bacillota; class Clostridia; order TANB77; family CAG-465; genus CAG-465. Next base: position 29,393 of record CALXJG010000011.1, on the reverse strand, counting down.
GATTGAATGGGGTGTGGGGCAATAGCCCTGCCATACAGACAAACTTGTTTGTCTAGTATGTTAGACATTCAAAGAATATCTTAAGCAAGAAGGAGGTGCAAAGAAGATATGAGTTATGCAATTATAAGAAATGAAAAGTTGACTAGAACAGAAGCAAAAGGAAGTTATGTCCATAATGAAAGAAGAACAAGAGGTCATACAAATAAAGATATTGATTCAGAAAAAACACATTTGAATTATTACTTAAAGAAAAACGAATTGAGTTATATAAAAGAATTTGATAGATTAAAGAAAGAAAATGATTTACAAGGACATATAAGAAGCAACAGTATAATAATGTGCGAAATGTTATTTACATCAGATAAAGAATTTTTTGATAAAATTGGAGAAAAAGAAATAAAAAGATATTTTGAAGAAAGTTATAATTTTATATGTAGTTACAAAAATCTTGGAGAAAAAAATATAATATCAGCAGTAGTACATCTAGATGAAGGAACACCACATATGCACTTGATATATATTCCAGTAATTCATACAAAAGATAAAGAAGGAAAAGAAATAGATAAAATATGTTGTAGGGATTTTTGGAAAGGTAGAGATAGTTACAGGCAATTACAAAATGCTTTTTTTGAATACATTACTTCAAAAGGATTTGAACTAGAAAGAGGATTACCAATTGAAGAAACAGGAGCAAAACATGAAAAAATAGAAAACTTGAAGAAGATAACTAATTTTGAAAATACTAAAAAGGTATTAGATAATATAAAACTTGAATTACCTGAAACACCTAATATAAATGATATTAAACTTATAAAATTAAATAGAGAAAAAGTAGAAGATGAAATCATTAAACCAAAAGATAGATTAATTAATGAGTTATACCAAGAAAATAGGATTCTTTACAAAGAATTATCAAAACAAGTGAAATTAGTAGATAAAGCAATAAAATATGAAAAAGAAAGAAAAGAAATAATGTATAACAATAAAGAAATGCACAATGAAGTAGATAAAATCAAGTCAGAATATAAACAAAAAGCATTTGATTTAGAATGGAAATATAAAAGTAAAATTAAAAATTTAGAAAAAGAAAATATCCATTTGAATAAGATAATAGATAAGTTTTATGAAGTGATAGAAAAATTTATAAGATGGATTTGTAGAAAATTTGATATAGGAGCAGAAGATAATCTGATTAGAGATTTTGAAAAAGAAACTAAAATTAGTTTAGATGCAGAAAAACAAATTAAACATGAAGAAAGAGAAAAGGAATGGGAGTTAGAAAGATAAAAAATCACATTTCCCATAGATGTAGAAAAAGTAATATGAATGTGATATAATAGTTAACAATAAAGTATAGGAAAGAGGATATTTATGAACATATTATTAATTAATCCACCCAATATACCATTTTCAGAACAAAAATTATTAATAGAGCCGATAGATATTATAACCTTAGGAACTTATTTACAAGAAGCTAATTATAATGTTAAATTTTTAGATATGGACTGTAAGAAATTAAATTGTGATGATTTAGATAAATATATACAAAATAAGTTTATACCAGATGTGGTTATTATTTCGTATGATTATCATATTCCACTACATACACAAAAAGCACTAGAGAACATTTCTACAATATGTAAAAAACTAAAAGAATATGATATAAAAACAATTATGATTGGAAAAACAGTAACATATAATCCTAAAATAATAGATGTTATAAACTTTGATATTGGAATCATTGGAGAAGTAGAAAAAACAATTATTAATATTTTAAATGTAAATATTGATGATAGAAAAGAACTATCAAAAATAAATGGAATTGTTTTTAAAAACAACAATGAAACTATTATTAATGAGCCTAATAAAGAAAAATACGATTTAGATAAATTGCCAATTCCTAATAGAGAACTAGCTGATTTAAGTGATTATATAGATATTAGAAGCATCTTAACTAGTAGAGGCTGTATTAATCAATGTGATTTTTGCCCAACATATAATTATTGGGGTAGTTGGAGGGGCAGAAGTGCTGAAAATATTGTAAAAGAAATAGAGTATCTAATTAATAGATATAATACAAAAAAGATAATATTTTTAGATGATAATGCAACAGCAAGTAAAAAAAGAATGCAAGATATAAGCAATATTATCATAAACAAAAAAATAAATATAAGATTGGGTTGTCTTGCAAGTATCAATACTTATGATAGAACTACATTCGAATTAATGTATAAAGCAGGATTTAGATGGCTTCATTTTGGAATAGAATCTGGAAGTCAAAAGGTTATTGAAAAAAATAATAAAAACTTCAATATAGAATATGCAAAACAGGTAATAAAAGAAGTTAAGAAAATGGGATATAGAGTAAGAACCAGTTTTATATATGATCTTCCATCAACAACAAAAGAAGATATGTATAAAACAATTGATTTTATATTAGAAACAGAGCCTGATGAAATAAGAGGACATTTTTTAGCATTAAGGTTGGGAACAACTATATATAATAAATTATCAAAAGAAAAAGAAATACCAACACAATATATACATAGTGATAAGCCATTACTAGAAAATAGAAATTATACAAACCAAGAAATGCTAGATGATATAAATGTATTAATTGAAAGATTAAAAGAAAAAGATTATAAAATAGTTAGAAATGTAGAAGAATGGGAAGATTTAGAAAAACTAAGAAATAAAGAAGGAAAAATTAAATTTTTATCATTTTGTCCTTCAAGATATGGAATAGATTGGGAGAAATAAATGAAAAAAGTAATTGGAATTACAGGCTCAATTGGAAGCGGAAAAAGTTATGCAATAGATATTTTTAAGAAAATATGTAAAGAAAGAAAAATAAATGCTATATTTCTAGATGTAGATGACATTAGACGAAGTATATTAGAAAAAGAAAAGATAGATAGAGAACAATTGAACAAAAAGATATATAATAGCCGAAAAGCAATGGAAGAATATAAAAATGTTATTAATCCAAAGATTAAGAAATACATAAACGAAAAAATCAACCAAAGTAATGGAGTTATATTTATTGAGTGGGCATTACTTTTAGAAGATAATTTATATGACATAGTAGATAGTATTATAATGGTTTATTGCAAAGAAGGAATACAAATAAAAAGATTAGAAAACGGAGATTTAGAAAAAGAATCAGTTATAAAAAGAATAAAAATGCAATTAACAAATGAAGAAAAAATAGATAAAATAAAACAACTAAAAAAAGAATTTTTTGTAATAGATACAAGTAATAATCCAAAAGAAAATGAATATGAAGAACTTTTAAGGAAAGAGGGATTATATGAATAGATACCCATTTTGTTTATTTAGAATACCAGAAAATGGTGGAAGAGTTTTATGGGAAATAACCAATACATGCAATTACCATTGCAGTTATTGTATATTTAGCAGTGAAGCAAAAAAGTATGAAGATGAATTAACAACAGATGAAGTAAAACGAGCAATAAAAGAGTTAAAGGATAATAATTTTACATATATAAAATTTACAGGTGGAGAGCCTTTTACAAGAAAAGATATGATAGAAATATTAAGATATGCAAGTAGGCTAGGCTTTGATATGGATATATCAACAAATGCTTCTTTAATTACAGAAAATATTGCTAAAGAATTAAAAAATATCAATTTCCCAATGGTACATGTAAGTTTAGATGGAAATGATAAATATACGCACGAGTATGTTAGAGGAGAAAACACATTTGAAAGAACAATAAGAGGAATTAGATATTTAACTAACAATTATGTATATACAAGAATTGGAACTGTGATATACAAAGAAAATGAAGATAAATTAGAGGAAATAGTAAAATTAGCAATAGAATTAAAAGCAAATGAAATTATATTTTCATTTATGGAAGCAGTTGGAAGATTAGGTGGAGATGAAACTATCATTTCAAAAAGAACAATAAATAGTGTAAAAGAAGAATTAGAAAATTTAGCAACGAAGTATAAAAAACAAATAAAAGTTAAATATAGTTTTACAGAAAATAAAATTACAGAGGCAGAAGGATATTGCCCAGCAGTAAATAAATTTTTGTATATCAATAATTTGGGACAAGTTTCACCATGTACATGGGTAGTGTCACAAAACCCAGAATATAAATCAAAATTAACATTAAAAAATAATTCACTTACTGAAATTATTAAATCAGAACCAATACAAAAATTCTTAGAATATATAGAAAAAAATCAAATAAAAGGATGCTCAGCAAGTAGGAGAAAATAATGATTATAAAATATTTAAATAAAAAAGAACAAAAGATAAACTTAAAAGAAATAGATATAAATAATTTTAATAATTTATCTCAAATATATTCATTTACAACTGAAAATATAGCAGGATATTTTGAATATTTAGATTTCACAAACAGGAACGTATTAACAGTTACAGCCTCTGGAGATCATATTATTAATGCTTTTTACAAAGGAGCAAAAGAGGTTTATGGATTTGATATAAATTATTTAGCATTAATATTTACAGAACTAAAATTAGTTGCTTTACAAAATTTGAATTATAGAGAATTTTTGGAATTTTTTATGATAAATGATAAAAATGATGTAGAAAAAAATAGAAATGTTTTAGATTATAAAGTATATATAAATAAATTAAGAAAAAGGTTATCAAAAAGTGTAGCTGAAAATTGGGATATGATATATCAAAATTTTAACAATAATGGTTATGAGTTAAGAAATTCATATATATTCAACAATAAATATGATAATAACAATATAAAATTAAAATCAAACTTATATTTAAAAAGTGAGTTAGATTATAATATGGCAAAAGAAAATATAAACAAAAAAGAAATAATATTGATAAATTCTAACTACAAAGACTTAAATCTTCGTAATTTGCCAAATTTAGCAAATTGTGATATAATATTGATGTCTAATATTAGTGATTATATTAAAAACATATATAATAAAGAAAAAAACTATTTAGAAGATTATATAAAAGATATTACACAAAATCTAAAAAATAAAACTAATATGATAGTTTGTGCATATTTGTATGATATTCAAAATACTAAATACAGAACTGAAATAGATAATCCTATTTTTAGGAAAAATATATTCAATAAGTTAGATATTACATATATAGAAAAGAAGTTTAAAAGTGTAATAGATAATTGCACAGATAGTGTAATTATTATTTAAAGGAGGTATTTTTATGTCAGAGTCAAGAATGTCTAGTTATAGTGACTATGGAGAATCAAGATCATATTCAAGTTATACACCTAGTTATGGAGAGTCAAGAAGTAGTAGTGAATCAAGAACTTCTAGTCCAAGTTATCAAGCAAACTATGGAGAGTCAAGAGAAAGTGGAGAAAGTAGAGGTAGCAGTTATACACCTAAATCATCATCTAAAACTACTAAAAGAAAAAGTAAAGATATTGGAGATATTAGAAGCCAAGTAATGCAAGAATTATATGATGAATTATATGGCGAAATTAAGGATGAAGTAAGACAAGAGTTAGAAAAGGAAAAACCAGAAATAGTTAGAGAGATAAAAGAAGAAGTAAAAGCAAAATTAAAAGCTGATTTAAAAAGAAATCTTACTCAAGGTAGAGGTGAAGAAAGATAATGTTAGACGATTCTGAATTATTAAAATTGCACACAAATCAAAGGTTATTAGTAAAGGAAATGCAATCAAGAGGAATTAATGTTGATATTATCTATAGAGAAATGGAACTCATAAAAGCAGAGTATGGAAAGCACATAGAATGGATTTTAGATAGAGATTCTTCTATTACTCCATACTCTGTTTCTATTATATGTGGAGATAAATATATAACAAAGAAAATTCTTGAACAAAATGAAATAAGTGTGCCTATTGGAGAAAAATTTTTGCCAAATGAGTGGGAACTATCGATTTTATATGGTAGAAAAATAGGCTTTCCAGTAGTAGTTAAACCTGTTTTTGGTTCTCATGGAGATAATATATACATGGATATAGAAAATGAAACAGAACTTAAAGACATTGTTCAAAATGTATATGCAAATAAATTAAAAATACCTTTTATAGTGGAAAAGCAATTTGATGGAAAAGAATATAGAGTGTTGTTGACTAAAGAAGGAAAATATGCAGTTTTATATAGAGAACCAGCACATGTAATAGGAGATGGAGAACATTCAATATTAGAACTAATAAATATAGAGAATGAAAAAAGAAAAGAAAGAGTAAACTGCTTATGCCCGATAGCAATAGATGAAATTACAGAAAGATTTATGAAAAAGAATAATATCTCAATGGAAGATATACCAAAAAAGAATCAAAAAGTATATTTAAGACATAATTCGAATGTTGCAAAAGGAGGATTATGTATTGACTTTACTGATAAAATACATAGTTCAGTTATAGAAAATTGTAAGAAAATTTTAGATATTTTTTCTGGATTGTCATATGTAGGAATTGATTATATGAGTAAAGATATTACAGCCAATCAAATAGCAGACATGTATAATATTGTTGAAGTAAACACAGTACCAGGAATACATATGCATATGAGACCAAGTGAAGGAAAGCCTAGAAATGTTGCTAAATATATGGTAGATATGATATTTCCAGAAACTAAGGAGCAAAGAAATGAACAACTTTAATTTATCAGAGAAATCAAAAAATTATTATGAAGAAAATGATATATATGAAATCTTCAGTATAGCAGAAGATTATCCTAACAAAATATATAAATGTCTATTGCCAAAAATAAAAAATAAAGTAGTATTGGACTTAGGGTGTGGAACAGGAAAATTCATGAAAAAGTTTTATAAAGAAGCGATTAAATATTATGGATTAGACTTATCAAATGAACAACTAAAAATTGCTAAAAACAAAGTAAAAAGCAATAATGTCCAATTTATATGTTGTAGTGCAGAAAATATACCTTTGCCAGAGAACTCAGTAGATGTTATTATTTCTACATGGGTATTAGGAACAATTTTAGAAGTAGATAGAAGAAATAAAGTTTTAGAGGAGATGAAGAGAGTTCTAAAAGTTGATGGTAGTATTTATTTGGTCGAAAATGATATTGGTGGTGAATTCGAAGAAATTAGGAATAGATACCCTGATATAAAGAAAACAAAAGATTATAATGATTGGATAGAGGAACATAACTTTATTTGTGAAAACAAATTTAAAACTTATTTCAAATTTGAAAATGACAATCAAGCTAAAGAAATATTTTCTAATATTTGGGGAGAAAATATAGGAAAGAAAGTAACAAGTAAAATCATAGAACAAAATGTAATTATTTATAAATACAAAAATGAAATTATAGACTAAGTTTTTTATAAATGGATTAATGCTATACCAAATATAAAATTTGGTATAGCATTAAATTATATTATTTCCAATACATATTACTTAATTCATTTAACTTTGTTTTAAATTCTTGAACTTGTTCATCTGTATAAGTATCCTTTAATTTATGTGCTTTTTTAGACCATTCTTTGAATTTCTTTTCAGAAAATTCTTTGGTATGATTATAATGTAATCCATGCATTCTTTTATATTCTCTTTCAAATTCTTTTAGAATTGGACTTTTTTGAACTTTCTCTTTTCGCTTATTTAAAGCACCAATTTCTCTGCAAGTTTTTCCTGTATCTAAATATAGATTATTACAATATTTTTGGTCATTTCTGCCTTTTTGATTTTTATTCTTACTAGTAGTTACAGGTATAAATAATTTGCCACAATTTTCACATTTATTAATTGTAAAATTATTCTGGATTATTTTAAATAATTCAAACCTAATTTGTTCTTCAGCATTAGATAATTCATACACTTCTTCAGCCATAATATGCTTTTCTTTTATTAAATTAACTACATCTTCTACATCTAACCTTTTTTCTTGTAAAGACAATTCTTTATTGCATATATATTTTGTTTTGAATTTTGTATCTAAAAATAGTGCGTGTGCAGGATTAGTATTTACATAGTGTATATCAAAAACTCTTTTTGCTTCATATAAATATAATCTTTCATTAGTAGATAAGTTTTTTACAGTAGAGTTTTGAGAATATTTGCTAATTAATTCTAATCTTTCTTTTAAATCAGACTTTTTCTCCATAAAATCTTTTATCAATAAATCTCTAATTGTTTCAAAAAAATCCATATATTCTTTATGTCTTTTCTTAGATACTTTTTCTATTTTCTGAGTAAATTCGTGCATTATAAGATTTATATTATATTCGTTTTCTTCTAATTCTTCAAAAAATTCATTTGGAGAGTATTCTGGATTTTCAATAAAGCATCCAATATCAGATTTAAATAATAAATCAGACCTAAATACTTTTGTATTATAGGTTTTTACAATTATATCTATCAATAATTGGGTATAGAAGTGTGTATAAGGAGAAAATTCTAAACAAGCTCTAACTATTTGAAACATTTTAAAGAAACAATCTAATTTCTCATCCATTATATCAGATTCTTTTGCAGTAGATACGAGTTCTATTAATTGAGAATACATATTTTTTAATCTTTCAAATTCTTTATTATCCATTATAGCAAATTCATATAGTTTATCTCCAATATTGTATTCAAAATCATGAATTGCACCAAAATATTCTCCGATTATTTTTTATTATAATTTTATTATTATTAATTGCGAAATTAGTTATCATTACAGCACTTCCTTCATTTTAAAAATAGACTATAACTATTTTGGAATTTACTTTAGCTATAGACTTATAAAAATCTATTTACAAGCCGTTTCAAGGTTTTTATAATAAAAATAGTTAATAGAAAATAGTAAATTTAAACAACTATTTTCTATAATAGTATAGCACATTGAAAATTGAATAGCAAACTACAAGTACATATAATGATACTTTTGTCTGGCTAACATGATGTAAAGGGGCAATTCTCTAAAAAGAGGAATGAGGGCAAATCTCATATGGGTATTTGATTTACCACTTGTAGTTATTTTAGCTCTAGGAAGCGAAGCAACGTAGAGATAAATTATGCGAAACGAAGAGGAGCTTTAGTAATAAGGACAAACAAGAAACGAATACAATTGATAGAAAGGTAGGTGAATACTCTGAAAATGACAAAAAAGAATGATAAGGATAAGAAGCAAAAAGACAAACTACCATTTGCAGTTTTTATATGTCCAAAATCAAATGTGGGTGATACTCAAGATTATAAACAGGTATTCACCGATATTATATCTGATAGAATACAAGAAAAATATAAATAAAAAATAAGAACAAATTTTCGTAAATGTATTGAAAAATTGTTAGGATTATGATATAAATAGAAGAAATAAAAGAGATTTTAAGTTATTCGAAATTTCCGAACAACTTAAGGAAAAGAGGTATAAAATGGACGAAAATAAAATGCAATTAATAAATAAATTATTTAATAATGAAACAATAAGAACAATATGGGATAAAGATGAAGAAAAATATTATATCAGTATAGTAGATATTGTTGGTGTAATATCAGGAAGCAACAGACCAAGAAAGTATTGGAGTGATTTGAAAAAGAATTTAATAAAAGATGGATTTGAAGTGTCCGAAAAAATCGGACAGTTGAAATTAAAATCTCAAGATGGAAAATATCGTATGACAGATGTGTGTGATATTGAAGGAATGTTTCGTATAATAGAATCAATTCCTTCAAAAAATGCTGAACCAATAAAACAATGGTTAGCACATCTAGGAAAAGAAAGAGTTGATGAAACTTTTGATCCATCAATAGCATTACAAAGAGCTATTGATTTGTACCGAACAAAAGGATATGATGAAGAATGGATTGCTAAAAGAATGAAATCAATTCAAGAACGAAAAAAATTAACTGATGTATGGAAAGAAAATGGAATTGAAAGTAATATTGAATATGCAATTTTAACAAATGAAATATATAAAGAATGGTCTGGAATGACAGCAAAAGAATATAAGCAATATAAAGGATTGAGAAAAGAAAATTTAAGAGATAATATGGACAATATAGAACTAATATTAACAGATTTATCAGAGGAAGCTACTAAGAGATTAGCAACTAAACAAAAACCAAATGGATTAAAGGAAAATATTAAAGTTGCTAAAATGGGAGGACATGCTGCGAAAGTTGCCAGGGAAGATATTGAAAAAAATCTTGGAGAGTCTGTTGTAACTAAAACAAATAAATTAAATTACGAATATATAGAAGACAAAAAAGTTAAAAAGATTTCTGATAAAAATGAAAATGAAGATATTTAGTAATTCTGATCAACTGGTAACAGATTGCTACCAGATGACTTCAAATTGTAGTCATCTGATACAAATAAACTGTTAAGCATTACTAACAAGTTGGTAACAATTTGTAGCCAACTGAAAAAAGTTCTAAAATTTCAAGGAATGACTTGAAATTTTGGAACTTTTTATATATAATGGCGACAATAAAACAATACATAAAATAAAACGTTATTGATACATTATAAATGGAGGTGCAAAATGAAAAAGTCTAATGAAGAAAAAAGAGTTGTAATATATTGCAGAGAAAGTAGAGATGACTATGGTGAAAACTATGAAAGAATTGAAACACAAAGAGATTTACTTATAAAATATTGTAAAGGTCATGGATATACGAATATAGTTGACATTATAATGGATGATGACAAAAGTGGTACAGACTTTAGTAGATTTGATGATATAAGAGAAAGAGCCAAAAATAAAGAAATAGATGTAATCGTTTTTAAAAACTCTGCAAGACTTGGAAGAAATCAAAAAGAGGCATTAGACTTTGTAGAATACTTAGAAGAACAAGGTGTAGAAATCATATTTGAAGATGAACAATATAATGAGGAAATGTTTGGACTATATGCGTGGTTTAATGAAAGAAGAGCAAGAGATGATAGTAAAAATATAAGAAGAAATTTAAGACATAAAATAGAAGAAGGAGATTTACTCGTGAAAGCAATTTATGGATATAACAAAGATGGAAAAAAATTAGTAATAAATGAAGAAACAGCTCCAGTTGTAAAGGAAATATTTGAACTATATTCTAAAGACTGGGGGTATCAAAAGATTGCAACATATCTAAATAAAAAGGGAATACCAACACCATCTCAAAGTAGAAATTTTGCAAATGCAAAACAAACTGCAAATTGGAAAGCACAGCATATAGTACGAATATTAGATGATAGAAGATATATTGGAGATTATGTAGGGGGACATACTGAAAAAGTAAGTTTTAAATCTAAAAAAACAAGAGTAAAAGATGAGTCAGAATGGACAATAATAGAAAATCATCATGAACCAATTATTGATAAAGAACTATTTGAAAAAGTACAAAAAATTAGAAAGAAAAGAAAAAATGAAAGTGATAAATATAATAATGGTTTCAAGTTTGTAGATGTAGAAAACAATTTATACTCAGGACTTTTATATTGTGGAAGATGTGGGACTGCAATGTATAAAAGAAAAGGAACAAATGGAACAAGAAAAAGACCAGATAGTTATTTATGTAAAAAATATAGCAATGAAGGTGCTATAAAAGATATAAGACCAGATTATGGTTGCAAACCACACAGAATGCGAATAGAATATTTAGACCAAATCGTAAATGCATATATTGATAACTTAATTAGTAATCCAGAGTTTAAAGATTTTGTAATGAATAATGTAAAAGCAATTAATACAAATAAAGTTACTTTAGAAAAAGATATAAATAAATCAAAGCAAGCTATAGAAAAATTAGAAAAACAATTCAAACAAGTATATGAAGATAAGCTAAATGACTTAATTCCAGAATTTATATATAAAGACAAAAAACAAGAATTAGAAAAGAAGTTAAAAAATGAAAAGGAAAAATTACAAGAAACAGAAAATAAGTTTAATACATTAAACAAACTAGAAGATAAAGAAGATTTAATCTTCAAAGCAATAGATGACATCAAGAAAAATGGACTAACAAAAGAGGAATTATCAAGGTTATTTGATAAAATCGTAGTATTTGATCCAAAAGAAATAACAAAAGAACAAAAAGAAGAATATAACTTAAATGATGAAATGTATAAAGAACTTTACGAAAATGGAGGGCTAGCATTCCATTTGAAATTCATGTATCCACAAACTATCACAAACAGGAGGATGTGATATTGGAGCAAGACCAATTGATTTACATTTAAAAGCATTTGAAAAATTAGGAATAAATATTGACCAAAACTATGGAAAAATAGCATGTAGTTGTGATAAAATAGTAGGAGAAAAAATAGACTTAGATTTTCCAAGTGTAGGAGCAACAGAAAATGCAATACTTGCAAGTTGCTTAGCAGAAGGAAAAACGATAATTACAAATGCTGCAAGAGAGCCTGAAATTGTAGACTTGCAAAACTTTTTAAACAAAATGGGAGCAAAAATAAAAGGAGCAGGCACAAATAAAATAGAAGTAGAAGGTGTAAAGAATTTAAAAGATGTAAGTTACAATATCATGCCAGATAGGATAGAATCAGGAACATTTCTATGTATAGCAGCAGCAACAAATGGAAATATACTATTAAAAAATGTAGATACAGAACATATAACACCAGTTATCAATAAATTGGAAGAAACAGGATGTAAATTAAAAATACAAAGAAGAGAAATAGAAATTGAAGCACCAAAAAAACTAAAAGCAGTAGATATAAAAACAATGCCATATCCAGGATTTCCAACAGATATGCAATCAATATTTGCAACTACTTTAACAACAGCAAAGGGTACATCAATTATAGTTGAAAATATTTTTGAAAACAGATATAAATATACACGGTGAACTAATTAGAATGGGAGCAAAAATAAATATAGAAGGAAAAACAGCTATAATAAAAGGAGTACGAAAACTATATGGTACAAATGTTAAAGCAACAGACTTAAGAGGAGGAGCAGCTTTAGTATTAGCTGGAATTATGGCAAAAGGAACAACAACTGTTGATAACATAGAATATATTTTAAGAGGATATGAAGGATTTGACAGAAAATTAAATAACTTAGGAATTGAAATTGAAAAGAGGGATTAAGGTTTGGATGGTCAGTTCGAACCTGTCCCCAAAGTGACCAAACTAAGCAAAGGAGGAATTCAAGTTGAAGTCTAAAGAATCAGATATGAACTTATATTATATGAAAAATGGACAAGCACAAAAAGAAAATATAGAAGACTTGGTGAAGAAAAAGAAACAAAAAGAAAGAGAAAAAAGAATCAAGCAAAATAAAATGCAAAGAGAGCAGAATAATGATTTTGACTTTGAGACAGAAGAAGTCATTAAAATGACCAATAAAAATAAATTAAAAAAAGAAGAAGAAAGAAGAAAACAATTAAGTAAGCAAGAAAGAAAACGTAAAAAAAGAAACAGAAGAATTAAATTAGTTTTAAAAATAGTATTACTAATTGGAGTAATTGCAGGAGGGATAACTTTTGCATTAACTTCACCAATTTTTAACATAAAGGACATACAAGTATTAAATAATAATCAAGTTAGTAGTGATACAATTGTAAGTTTATCTGAATTAAGGACAGACCAAAATATATTCAAATTTTCTTCAAATAATGTAATACAAAAAATAAAAGAAAATCCATATGTAGAAAGTGTGGAAGTACATAGAAAAATACCAAGTACAGTTCAAATAGAAATAGAAGAAAGAATTCCGACATATAGTGTGGACTATATGGGAAAATATGCTATAATAAATAATCAAGGATATATTTTAGAAATATCTGAGGATAATAAAGGACTTCCAATAATATTGAATTCAACAACAGCAGAACAAGAAGTTTCTCCTAATCAAAGGTTAAATGATGAAGATTTGGAAAAATTAGAAGATGTTTTGAGAATAATGAGTTCTGCAAAAGAGAATAATTTAGACACAGAGGTCACAAATATTGACATTAGTAACAAAAATGAATATATTATATATTTAGAGCAAGAAAATAAATATGTACATTTAGGAGACACTTCAAACCTAAGTAATAAGATGTTATATGTAGTTGCTATTTTAGAACAAGAAAAAGAAAATGCAGGAGATATATTTGTAAATGGAGATTTAAATAATAAATTCCAACCATATTTTAGACAAAAAGTTTAAGAATGGAAATATTTAAAGAAAGAGGTGAAAAAATGACTCACAAAAAGACAATTAGTATAGTTTTGGGAATAATGTGTTTTGCTTTAACCTTAGGAATATGTGTACAAGTGAGAACAGTGCAAGGTACAAATTCAACAGTAAGCCAAAATTATGAAGAAAATAACTTAAGAGCAGAAGTATTAAGATATAAAGAGAGATACGAAAATAGATATGAGGAATTAGAAAAAGCAGAAGCGGAATTAGAGAAAGTAAGACAAGAATCAACACAAAACAATGAGGATTTAGAAGCAAAAGAACAAGAAATACAACAAGGAAACAAGATGATAGGTCTAACTGAAGTAACAGGACCAGGTGTAATAATAACTTTAAGTGATAGTACAAGAGATGCGAGTTCAGTACTAAATGCAAGTGAGTTACTTGTTCATGATGGAGATGTGCTAAGTGTAATAAACGAATTAAAAAATGCAGGAGCAGAAGCAATATCAATAAATGACCAAAGATTAGTTCCAACAAGTAGTATAGTTTGCGGTGGAAATATAATAGAAATAAATGGAGAAAAAGTAGGAGCACCATTTGAAATTAAAGCAATAGGACTTCCAGAGCAATTAGCTGCTTTATCAAGACCAGGTGGATATTTAGAAATTTTGAAAAATGCAACTGTTGGTGTGGAATTGAAAAAGTCAAATAGTATTACAATTCCAAAATATACAGGCGTTATCACTTATGAATATGCAAAGACTGTTGATTAAAATTTAGGATAATAAATTCAAAATATTAGAGAAAGGAGGAATTCTTTTCTAAAGAGTAGAGAGAAGGTTTCGCAAAGCGAGATGTGACTTTAGTAAAGAAAATAATGGCTATGAAAAAAAAGCTAAACATCAAAAAAGGAAAAATAACAATGACAATTACAATTGGAATTGCATGTTTCGTACTAGTATTAGTTATGTTTATGCAATTTAAAATTGTAAATGAAACAGATATAACTTCAATAGAAAATATGAGAGAAACAGAACTTAGAACAGAGCTTGCTAATTGGAAATCAAGATATGATGAAACAAACGCACAATATGAAGAAGTTCAAAGTACAATTGAAGAATATAAACAAACAAAAGAGTCTAATGACGAAACAGAAAAATTGGTTGATGATGAGTTAGCAACAGTTAATATGAATTTAGGAAAAACTGATGTTGAAGGAGAAGGAATTGAGATTACATTAAGAGAAACAGACAATGACAGAATAACTCAAATAAATGCAGATGATCTACTTGTAATAGTAAATGCATTAAAATTAGCAGGAGCGGAAGCAATATCAATAAATGATGAAAGAATTATAAATATGACAGATATAGTTAATATAGATGCAAATACAGACAATTTATTTGTAAGAATTAATGGTCAAAGGATTTTGGCACCATATGTAATTAAAGCAATAGGAAATCAATCATATTTAGAAAGTGCTTTAGTTGGAAAAGGTGGATATGTTGATGAACTTAGAACAATTGGGCATGATGTAACAATAGAAAAAAAGGATAAGATAACTATATTAAAATATGATGACGAGATAACAACAAAATATATTCAATAATGAAAGTCAAGGAGGAAGAAAATGATATTTATAGCTATATTAATAGGATGTATATTAGGAGCTATTATAGGAATAAATGCTCCAATGGTTTCATATACATATTCAAGTTATTTAGCAATAGCGATTATTGCAGCACTAGATTCAGTATTTGGTGGAATTACATCTGTGATAAATAAAAATTTTGATTTAAAAATATTTATTACAGGATTTTTTGGAAATGCAATTTTATCAATTTTATTAACAATATTGGGTGAAAAGTTGAATGTAGATATATATTTAGCAGCAATAGTAGTTTTTGTTGGTAGAATGTTTACAAATTTAGCAATTATAAGAAGATACTATGTTGATAAATGGTCAGATAAATTTAAAAAATTTAAACAGCAAGAAGAAAAGGAAGAAAAAAATAAAGAAGAAAATGTAGTAGAATCTTAAGAGTATAAAGATATGCGACATGTTGTAAATAATCTAAAAATTAGAATATATGACCATGTCGTTTTTATATGTTTATCTTATTACAATTATATTACAAAAACATTACAAAAATATAACAAATCCTATTGACATTTGTCTAAAAATGTAATATATATACACTTAGGAAATTTAATACAAAATTGGAGGAATTAACTTGGCAATCGGAGATATCATTGTAGGTATTGACATAGGAACAAGTAAGGTTTGTACGGTTGTAGGAGAAGTAAATAACTTTGGTCAAATCGAGATTATATGTAATACCTCTTATAAATGTAGTGGACTAAAGAAAGGTAAAATAATAAATGAAGAAGATATAACATTAAGCATTGCAAAAACCATACAAGATGCCGAAGAAGAAACTAATTTAAAAATAAATTCAGCCTATGTAACAATTCCAGGAAAATATGTTACAATTGTACAAAATACAATTACAAAAGACGTAAAAGATAAATATGCTGGAATTTCAGTTAGAGATGTGCAAAATGCAATAATGCAAGTTAAAGATATAGATATACCAGAAGCAGAAACACTAATTGATATAGTACCAGATAAAATTGTATTAGATAATGGTGATGTAGTGACCGATCCAGTAGGAAATTTGAGTTCAAGTTTTACAATTAGTGCCCAAGTAATATTAGCCCAAAAAGACTATGTAAGGCAATTGCATAATATATTCAAAAAAGCTGGATTAGAAATAGATGGAATTGTGCCAACTACATTAGCTGAAAGAAATTTAGTGTTAGATAAAAATGAATTGCATGATAATGTTATGATATTAGATATAGGTGCTGGAAATACAGATATAGGAGTTTTTGAAGGTTCAAGCTTTATATATACAAATTCAATTCCAGTAGGTGGAGATAATATTACAAATGATATTGCAGTAGTTTTAAATATATCAGAAGAAGAGGCTGATAAATTAAAAAGACAATACGGATTAGCTCTAAAATCTTATATTGACAATGATAATGATATAATATTAAATACATCAAAAGATGATAATAAAAATAGAATAATTAAAAGTTCAGAGTTAATAGAAATTATTGAAGCAAGAATTGAAGAAATCTTTTCAATAATAAATAAAGACATTACAAATCAAGGAATCAAGTCAAAAATCAATAATGTTGTTCTAACTGGACAAGGAATTGTTAATATAAGTAAAAGTGATGTTGCAGGAAAGATAAATCTAAACATACCTGTTAAGATATCAACTGGAAGGGCAATTAGTACAGTTAAATCTACATATAGAACAAGTTATGCTTTAGTTAGATATATAGCAGCAAGACCATTTGCAAAAACAGTTTCAAGTAGTATAGATACACAAAGTAATGAAAGTTTTATAAAAACAATTTTAGAAAGAATTAAAGAATTTTTCTATTCATAATTTAAGTTATTAATTTTAAAAATATAAATAAAAATAAGGGAGGAAGAACTAAATGATGGATTACAATGATGATAGCAATATAACAATGATGGATGGAACAGCGACAATCAAAGTTATAGGTGTTGGAGGAGCAGGAAATAATGCTGTCAACAGAATGATTGATGCTGGAATTAAAGGAGTAGACTTCATTGCGGTAAATACAGATAGACAAGCATTACAAACTTCAAAGGCAAATACAAAAATTCAAATTGGTGAAAAAATCACAAGAGGATTAGGAGCAGGAGCAAATCCTGATATTGGAGCTCAATCAGCAGAAGAAAGTAAATCTGAAATAGCTGAAGTATTAAGAGGAGCAGATATGGTATTTGTTACAGCCGGAATGGGTGGAGGAACAGGTACAGGTGCTGCACCAGTAGTTGCTTCAACTGCAAAAGAAATGGGAATATTAACAATAGGTGTTGTTACAAAACCATTTACATTTGAAGGAAAGAAAAGACTTTCACAAGCTGAGCGTGGAATTGAAAGTTTAAAAGGAAAAGTAGATACATTAGTAGTAATACCAAATGATAAATTACTACAAATAATTGATAGAAAAACTTCAATCATAGAAGCTTTTAAAATGGCTGATGATATATTAAGACAAGGTGTTCAAGGTATATCAGACTTGATTGCTATTCCAGGTCTTGTAAACTTAGACTTTGCAGATGTTAAAACAATAATGTTAAATCAAGGAATGGCACATATGGGTGTTGGAAAAGCATCAGGTGAAAATAGAGCAGAAGATGCAGCTAAAGAAGCTATCCAAAGTCCATTACTAGAAACTTCTATCGAAGGTGCAAAAGGTGTAATTATTAATATTACAGGTGGTGAAGATTTAGGTTTACATGAAGTTAATACAGCTGCTGAACTTGTTCAACGCAGTGTAGACCCAGAAGCAAATATTATCTTTGGTACAGTTACAGATCCTAATATGACAGATGAAATTCAAATTACTGTTATTGCAACTGGTTTTGAAAAGGCTGAACCTATTTCTAGTATAGGTGTTGATAATATTGTTTCTAAAACTTGGGAAAAGAAAATTAATACTATTCCTGTTAATAATGAAAGTAGTTCATCACAAAATGATTTAGATATTCCTTCATTTTTGAGAAAGAATAGAAACAAAGGGTAGTGATTGAAAAATAATTACAATTTTATCTACGTCAAAATACATTTAAAACGCGGTTACATACAAAAAGTATGCTCCCTTGCCTTTTAAATGTATTTTTCCTTGCTAAAATTTAATTCTTTTCCAATCGGGAGAATTTCAAAGTCTATAAATTTTATGCGCTTTTTTGTCGATTTTTTCTTTTTTTCGGCAATAAGAAAAGACAGCTTTTTTAATATGTAAGTAGTAAAATAGTCATGCAGGTGATTTGCATGACTATTTATATTGACGTAGTATTTTTAGAAAACTTAGTAATGAATTCAATAATATTAGTAGCATCAGGAATTATATTAAAAAAGAAAATGAAATGGATAAGGATTATACTTGCAAGTTCTTTAGGAGCTATCTATACAATTATAGGATACATATCAGTATTAGAAATTTATTCAAACTTAATATTAAAAGTAATATTATCAATATTAATTATATATATAGCATTTAATCCACAAACAGTAAAACAATTGTGGAAAGACGTACTAATATTTTATTTAACATCTTTTGTATTTGGAGGAGTAGCTTTTGCATTAATATATGTTTTGAAACCACAAGATATTTTAATGAAAAATGGATTGTTCTTAGGAACATATCCATTGAAAACAGTATTGTTAGCAGCAATAGTTGCATTTATTATAATAATTGCAGCATTTGCGATTGTTAAAACTAAATTTAGTAAAAAAGATATGTTTTGTGATGTAGAAGTTGAGTTGAATAATAAAATAATAAAAACCAGAGCAATGATAGATACGGGAAACTTATTAAAAGAGCCAATTACAAATACACCTGTAATTGTATTGGAACACACCTTATTATATGAATGTGTGCCAAAAGAAATTTTGGATAATTTAGAAAGTATTTTAGGAGGTGAATTAGTTAAGATACCGGAAGAAATAAGAAATGAGTACATATCAAGGTTGAAATTAATTCCATTTGCATCTTTAGGAAAGCAAAATGGAATGTTAGTAGGTATAAAAGCGGATAGTTTAAAAATTATACAAGATGACCAAGAGAAAGAAAATAAAAATGTTATTATAGGAATTTATAATAAATCTTTAACAAAAAGAGGTGAGTATAGGGCTTTGATTGGAATTGATTTAGTAGGTTGAAAAATAATTACAATTTTGGCCACGTCAAACTTCATTTGAAATTAGTACGAGAAAGGGATGAGATTAAATATGAAAATTAAAATATTAGAATTGCTCAAAAATGGAATAAGTAGTGTTTGTGCAAAATACATAAACGATAAAAATGAAATAGAATATTTGCCCATATTTTATATTGCGGGAAGTCAAACATTACCACCACCTTTACCACCGGAGGAAGAACAAGAATTAATAGAGCAACTATCAAAAGAAGATAATTTAGAAGTGAGGCAAAAGTTAGTAGAAAGAAATTTAAGATTAGTAGTATATATAGCAAAAAAATTCGAGAATACAGGGATAGGTATAGAGGATTTAATATCAATTGGAACAATTGGTTTAATGAAAGGTGTTAATACTTTTAATTCAGATAAAAAAATCAAATTGGCTACATATGCTTCAAGATGTATTGAAAATGAAATTTTAATGTTTTTAAGAAAGAATAATAAAATAAAAGGAGAGGTTTCAATTGATGAACCTTTAAATAAAGATGGTGATGGAAATGAGTTGCTTTTGTCAGATATCTTAGGAACTGAACCAGATGTGACTTCAAGAAATTTAGAAGATGAAGTGGACAGAACTTTGCTTCGTGCTTCAATTGCAAAATTGAATGATAGGGAAAAAGATATAATGGAAATGAGGTTTGGCTTTAAAACTGGTAAAGAAAAGACTCAGAAAGAGGTGGCTGATGAACTAGGCATATCTCAAAGTTATATTTCAAGACTTGAAAAAAAGATTATTAGTAAGATGAAGAAGGAAATTTCAAGCAAAATTGGTTGAAATAGTTGGAAAATAATTATAATTTTGGCTGTGTTAAACTTCATTTGAAATTTAATTCTTTTCCAACTTAGTTGGTATATGAAAGAAAAATGAAAATTATGAATATAAGTATAAAATTTACTCTTTTGGAAATACTTAAAATAAGTAATTCTAAAGGAGGTTTTTCTTTTGTTAAATAATAAGGTAGAAATATGTGGCGTAAACACTAGCAAATTACCTTTACTATCAAAAAAAGAGAAAGAAGAACTATTCATAAAAATAAAAGCAGGAGATGAAGAAGCAAGACAAACATTTATAAAAGGAAATTTAAGATTAGTATTAAGTGTAATACAAAGATTTCATGGTAGAGGAGAATCAGCAGATGACCTATTTCAGGTAGGATGTGTTGGACTTATTAAAGCAATAGATAATTTTGATTTAAGTCAAAATGTTCAATTTAGTACTTATGCTGTACCAATGATAGTTGGGGAAGTCAAAAGATATTTAAGAGATAATAATAGTATAAGAGTAAGTAGGTCAGTTAGAGATTTAGCATATAAAGCAATTCAAGTAAAAGAAAGATTTAATAAAGAACATGGAAGAGAGCCGAAAATCGAAGAAATAGCCAATGAGTTGGGAGTAGAAAGAGAAGAAGTTGTTTTTAGTTTTGATGCAATTCAAGACCCAGTATCGTTGCAAGAGCCAGTATACAATGATGGTTCAGAAGGAATATATATAATGGACCAGGTAAAGGATAGTAAAAATACTGATGAATCTTGGACTGAAAAAATGGCTATTGAAGGGGCTTTGAAGAAGTTAAATGAAAAAGAAAGGATGATAATTACTAAAAGATTTTTTGATGGAAGAACTCAAATGGAAGTTGCAGATGAGATAGGTATTTCTCAGGCACAAGTTTCTAGGTTAGAGAAAAGTGCTATAAGTCATATTAGAAGGTGGTATAAATAAAAGGAGTTGATATCAGTCAACTCCTTTGAGCTTGTGTAAAAAACAAATAGAAGATAGAAAAAGTAAATAAAAGAAATTAAAATGAATATATATAAGTAAAAGAATAAACTACGTAAATATAAAAAAAATTTTAGGAGGTAGATAATTTTGTCTATGCAAGATAAAGGCTTAGATTTTAAACACAAAGAGGTTATAAATATAACAAATGGAAAAAGATTAGGGTATGTTCAAGATGTTTGTGCAGATTTAGAGACCGGAACTATAACGTCAATTATAGTTCCAGGCTCTAATAAAGTTTTAAATATTTTTTCGAGTAATAATGAAATAGTGATTCCGTGGCAAAAGATTAAGTGTATAGGAGATGACATTATATTGGTTGAAATTTAGTATTCTGGTTAGGAAATAGCACCTAAAATTAAAATACCAATATTATCATTATAAATCTCATCAAACTGAGAAATAGGAAGAGGATTTTCTCCAATGCCAGCTTCAATAGTATAACCGTGGTCTGTTGTAGGTTTGAATAAACCAATCTTTGTAACCTGCAAAACTTGAATTATATGGAATTTCTGATAACCTATAACCACTTGCTTGTGCAAATTTTTCACCTATTTCTAAACTATCTGGGGGATTAAAATTTTGGAATTGCCAATAAATTTCTTGACCTTGAGTATGGTAAGCAATTACTAATCTAAAATCATGCATTAATGTGAAGTTATAGATAGCTAAACTTTCAGGTTCTGTTAATGGTCCATAGCCTACAAAATCACGTGGAGCGGGTTGATTAAATCCTTGAGAATATTTTATTTCTTTTGCTTGTTCCCATCCAGCAGGAAATTGTAAATTCAGGTCTACACCTGTGGTCATTTGTAACTTCCACTAACAAAAATAAAATATAAAAATTGGCAATTACCTGTGATTTAATTATTAAAGATATGATGCATCACTTAAAAGAAAAAGGCTGTAGAATTGAGGAGGTCTAAATGACCTCCTCGATTTTTAAGAGCACCCAGCTAAAAGCCACGCTTTTAGGCAGTTTTCGGGCGAGGGGAGGTCGCCCTGATCCTGCAAAATTGCTAAAAGCAATTTTGATGTGCAAGGAGCAAAACAAGGAGGTATTTTTGGAGAAAAAGAATATTTGAAGAAATCTGAAAACAAATATAAGAAACAATTGTCAAAACAAGCAAAGAAAGAGAAAGCTATAAATAAGTAGAATGCATCAAGTTTTCATTGGGAAGATGAAATATAAAATTATAGGATTTATAATTGAATATTATTATTTCTTATGGTATATTATAGAAAAACAAACAAGATTGGAGCAAAAATATAATAATAAATGGAGAATGGAATTATTAAAAGAAAAATTTATATAATTTGAAAATTAGTAATTAAAAATTGAAAGTGATATATTATATGAAAAACATTTTAATTCATGGTCTTGGGCAAAATGAAACAAGCTGGAACAAAGTAAAGGATATATTAAATAACAATTATATAGATGTAGAAACACCTAATTTATTTAATATTGTGAAAAATTATCAATTAAATTATGAAAATTTATATAAGAATTTTATAGATTATTGTAACGGTTTCAAGGAAAAGTTAAATCTAATAGGTCTTTCTCTTGGTGGAATACTAACAATTGATTATGTAATAGAATATCCAGAAAAAGTTAATTCTATTATACTTAGTGGAACACCATATGAGATACCTAAAACAATTTTTAATATACAAAATCTTATATATAAATTTATACCTAAGAAAGTATTTGAACAAATCGGATGTCCTAAAAAAGATTTGATAAATTTATTAAATTCAATGAAAGAGTTATCTATTCCACAAAAAGCGAAGAATATAAAATGTAAAACCTTAATTATTTGTGGAGAAAGGGAGAAAAACAATATAAATATGAGAAGTGCAAAACAATTAAATAATGATATAAAGAATAGCATATTTAAGATTATACCAAATGCAGGACATGAAATTAATATTGATGCACCAGAAGAATTTGCAAATACCATAAAATTGTTTCTTGAAAGCGAGGAAATTAGTATATGAATACTGAATTTATCAATGATGCTTATACAACAGACGGTTTAAGATTGCCAATGATACATTATATAAGTAATTCAAAAGATATATGTGTAATATTTATACATGGAATGTGCCAAACAATAATTGATAATTATTTTGCCGTAGTGTGTGGAAAAATTTTATCAGAGAATGACATTGGATTTATTTATGAACATAATAGAGGACATTCAATTGAAAATGATATTTTAATGAGAGATGGATCTTATAAAAGATATGGGTGTATGTATGAAATTTTTGAAGATTGTCTTTTAGATATTGATTTGGCTATAAAAAAAGCAAAAGAATTGGGCTATAAAAGATTTATTTTGATGGGACATAGTTACGGATGTAATAAATTAATATATTATTATTACAAAAAACATCCTAATATTATAGGTTTAATATTTGCAAGTGCTCCAGATATGATGGGACTTCATTTATATCGCCAAACTGACTATAAAGAACTTGTCAAAGAGGCAAAAGGAAATATTGATAATGGTAAACCAACTAAAATTCTTAGTAATGTAGTTGAAGACTATATGTATATGAGTTCACAAACTTATTATGATTGGTTTAATGAAAAGTCTAATCTAGACAACTTACCAGTTATGTCTTATTCAGAAAATTGGTATCAATTTGAAACCATAGATGTTCCTATATTAACTTTTTCAGGTTCAAATGAAACAGATAATTATTTACATTTAGATTTACTAAAAAACAAGGCAAAGGGGTGCAATAATTTTGAATATAAAATTATTGACAATACAAATCATTTCTATAAGGGTAAAGAAGAAGAAATAGGTTGTTTAGTTTGGGATTGGATAAAGTCTATTTTATAAATGATAAATTGTGAAATAATTAAATGGTGGTGGTAATAGATGATAAAAATAGATAATTTTTATTTTGTCGTAGAAGACATAAATAAATCAATTAACTTTTATACTAAATTATTTGAAAAAGAGCCTACGAAT
Organism: uncultured Clostridia bacterium; assembly: GCA_944388565.1. Taxonomy (GTDB): domain Bacteria; phylum Bacillota; class Clostridia; order TANB77; family CAG-465; genus CAG-465. Next base: position 4,768 of record CALXJG010000011.1, on the reverse strand, counting down.
ATTACTGAAGATAGATGGGCAGATTGGGAAAATGAGGATAGCAAGGTGTATTTTGGTATAATTTCCATTGAAGCAACAGGAGAGAGAAGAGTCATAGGCAATAATGGGGTGTTAGGATTATATACTGATAATGTAAGTAAAGCATTTAATAAATGTAAAGAAATTGGTGCAAAAATTTTATATAAACCAGAAAAAATACCTAATAGTTTAGATAATTATACTTGTTTTGCAATTGAAGATTTAGATGGAAATAAAATAGAAATTTCATACTATGATAAGTAAAAATATAAATTGTAATACATAGTAATTATGGAGGAATCGAGATATGGAAAATGAGACAACAAAAGAAAGTGCTGAAGAAAAAGTAAATAGAATAATTAAGGAAAGTTATTTTGGAAATAATATAGAAAATCTAGCAAGAGTTCGTATGTTGAAATGTTCAGCAGTAAAAGACAAAAAAACGACAATTGCTACTTATGGAATAGCAACTTGTATTGGTTTAGCAATTGTAGCAACTGACAAAAATGGAGAAATTCATAGGATAGTTATGCATCATCCATATACTGGAGAAAGAGGTTTTGAAGATGCAATAGAGGAATATTTAAAAGGATTAGAACCAATAACTAATCTAAAGGCAATGATGTGTTCAATGAAAACCTTTACTGACTTTAATAATTTAGATGATTATGAAAAAGAAATATTAGATAAGATTAATAATATCTTTTCTTTTTATAAAAAAGAACATAAAAATTTTAATATTCCATTTCATAAATCATGGTATGTTAAGATTTCGCCTGAAGGAAATTTTGATTATGCTGATCCAGAAATGATTAAAATTTATGAAAGATTAGAAAAAGAACAGGAAGAAAAATACAAAAGAATGAATGATGAAGAAGAAAGATAACTTACAATTTAGTGGCTTGATATAAAAATAATAAGTTGCAGGGGGAAAATGTTTTATGAAACATTCTACGAGAAAAATATTATTAATTGTAGGAATTATTATATTTGCAATAATCTCAATATATGTAATAATGTCCATAGTAAATTCAAAAGGCGAGATATTATATAGTACAACATATTCTTTTGGATTTGGAAGTAGAAGGATAAAAATTTATGAAAATGGAGCTGTTTATGATGATACAGAAATAGAAGACCCTAATCATAAACCTAATTATGAATATTTAAAAACTTTAACTAAAGAGGATGTAGACAATCTAGCATATAGATTGAAAAATGATGCAAATAGTGAATCAATAAAAGAATATGTAATACAGTTAGTTTATGGTGTTAATGAATTTGATGATTTTGGAAATTATTAGACAAATTTTTATAATAGCCAAAAATAAAACATATAAATCAGAACATTTACAAAAAAGTAGATGTTCTTTTAATTTACAAGAAAAGGAGGAATGTGGAGTTCCAATAAAGGAGATAAAAAATAAGCAGAAGAATATTACTTATAATAGCAATCATATTTAGTATAGGAATATGTTCATATTTGTCTGTTAATTTACACTTTATATTAAGCAAAGACTTTGAAACATTACTAAATTTAGATATACAAACTGTTTTAAATATTCTTATCACAGAAAAAAGAGTATTGGTAATATTCCTAATATTAGAGGCATTGGTGGTTACATTATTATTGCTATTTTCTAATATAAATAATTTAAAAAATCGTTACAAAATAAAAAATATATGCTATAATATATTGTATAAATATGAGAAAATTTCAAAAAGATAGGAAGTGAAAATTTTATGAAGAAGATACCAGAAAATATTAATAAGATTATTAATGAATTTATTACAGCAATAAATGATGTTTTTGGGGATAGAGTAAAGAAAATCATTTTGTATGGATCATATGCTAGAGGTGATTTTAATACAAGTTCTGACATAGATATTATGATTTTAACAGATTTTACAGATGATGAAATAGTACAATATAGAAGTGAAATAGTTCAGTTAGCATATGATATTGAGTGGAATAATAAGTTTGATATTCATTTATCACCATTAGTTAAGAATGTAGATAGATTTAATTATTGGTTAGAGGCATTGCCTTTTTATATGAATGTTCAAAAGGAAGGAGTGGTGTTAAGTGAGTCCTAAAATATCAAAAGAATTAGCAAAACATAGATTAGAACAAGCAAAAGAAAATTTGGAAGAAGCAGAAATATTATATAATGTAAAGAAATTTAAAGGAGCAAATAATAGAGCATATTATTCAATATTTCATAGTATAAAAGCAGTTTTAGCATTAGAGCCAATAGATTTTAAAAGACATAAAGATGTAGTAGGATATTTTAATAAAAATTATGTATATCCAGAAATATTTCCAAGAAAAATGGGAAGTAAAATAGCAGATGCCAGTTCAGTAAGAGAAGATTCAGATTATGATGATGAGTATATAGTTAAACCAGAAGATACTTTAAAACAAATAGAAACAGCAAAAGAACTTTTAAAGCTAGTTGAGGAATATATAGACAAGCATTAAAAAATAAGATTTATAAATAAACATAGAGGAGCACCAAAGGGTGTTCTTTTTTTATATATTGCACACAATTTTACTTGCGTAAAATTGGCACTGAACAATAATGCGGACTTTAAAATGTTATGAATAGAAAAAAATTATAAAAAATGCAACATTAGTATTTTAAATTGAAACTCCTATTATTAGAAGAAGGTAAAAAAGTAATCAAACCAGTTACTGAAGTAAAAAACAAAGAAAACAACAGATTATAAATAAGCGAAAAAAGTTAATACATAAAGATAAAACAAAAAAATATATATGTAATAAGAGAGAAAAAGAGTATGTCATAAATCAATGACATACCCAAGATTGTAAAATAGGAGGAAAACTAAAATTGCAAGGCAAAGAAAAGTGTTATAATAAAATATACTGTTGTTTTAATGAAGATGGAAAGGATACTATTGAAATATTAAAAGAAGCATTTATAGATTATTTAAAAAATACAGAAAATAAGGCAAAAACACTTGAAAAAAATATAAATGAGAGTTAACATCAAAAGCAACAGGTAGTTGCTGAATTTAGGAGGTAACAATGCTAAATTTGGCGGGGGAACAATTTAAAGTAGGAATGTATATAAGATTATCTAGGGAAGATGGTGATAAACAGGAAAGTGAAAGTATAGGAAATCAAAGAAAAATAATAAAAAGATTTCTTGAAGAAAATAATTTAAACTTTGTTGATGAATATGTGGATGATGGTGTATCAGGAACAACTTTTGATAGAGAAGGATTTAATAGATTAATTAGGGATATTGAAAACAAAAGAATTAATATGGTTGTCACAAAAGATTTATCTCGTTTAGGTAGAGATTATATAAAAACAGGATACTATCTAGAAAATTATTTTCCTGAAAAATCTGTGAGATATATTGCTATATTAGATGGTATTGATACATATTTAGATAGTACAAATAATGATATTAGTCCATTTAAAGCAATTATGAATGATATGTATGCTAAAGATATTTCAAAAAAAATAAAAAGTGTATTTAGAGAAAAACAAAAAAGTGGACAGTTTTTAGGATCAATAGCACCATATGGGTATAAATTAAGCAAAGATGAAAAAGGAAAATTAGAAGTCGATGATTACTCAGCAGAAATAGTAAGACAAATATTTCAGATGTATTCAAATGGACATGGAAGTATAGATATTATGAATTATCTAAACAAAAAAGAAATATTAAATCCAAGTAGTTATCATAGGACTAAATATAAGAAAAAACAATCTAGTAAATGGAATCAAATTACAATATTGGCTATGTTAAAAAATCAGGTATATATAGGAAATACGGTACAAAATAAAAGAAGAAAAGTATCTTATAAATCAAAAAAAGTCATTGATAATCCAAAAGATAATTGGATTGTTGTTGAGAACACACATGAGCCAATAATAGATAAGCAAACATTTGAAAAAGTTCAATTGATGATAGAAGCAAAAGATACATCAAAATACACAAAACACGAATATTTATTTAAAGGTCTTTTAAAATGTCATCATTGTGGATGGAAGTTACAAATAGCAATTAAAGGCTCAGGTAAGAATCCATATATAAATTGTATTGGGCATGAGAAAAGAGGAAAACATCCAATCAGTATGAACTATTGGAAATTTGAGGAAAGTATTCTTGAAGTTATAAGAAATATCTGTAAAATGTATTTGAATGAAAATATATTTTTAGAAACATTTAAAAAATATAAAAATGGATATACAAATATAATGGATGGATACAAGAAAAAACTAAATGAAGTTGAAAATAAAATTCAAACAATAAATAATAATCTAGACAAAATGTATATGGATAAATTGAATGATATCATAACTACTGATGATTATATGAGGTTTTATAATAGGTTTGCTGAAGAAAAAAAGGAGCTAATTGAAAAACAATATGAGATAAAACAAAAAATTATGACATTAAAAGAAAAAGAAGAAGAGAATATTAATGAAGAAGAAATAAAGAAAATAGTCAATGAATTTTTGAACATAAAAGAAGTTAACAAAGTTTTATTATACAGACTGATTAACTATATTGAAATTGATACAGATAAAAATATATATATTCATTTTAATTTTAATCATTTAAATATAATAAGTGATAGTATATCAATAAATAATGGAAAAATAGAATATGAAGAAATTTTGAAAACAGGATAATCAAACATAATAATCGCCAGTCAAGGCGATTTATTAATAAGGTATGTTGGAAGTTAGAAAAGTCTACACCATTAATAT